>CAUJED010000134.1:0-45001 GCA_963169535.1 Bacteroidota bacterium
CAATGCCGTGATGTGTACGGGCACGGGCCTTTCACCGGGCCTGGCCGCCAACCTGAGCGGCATGCTCACCGTCGATCACGGCCGGATGGCCGTTACCGCGCCCCCTGGCGCTCGGATCCTCCGCATATCCACGGTGGATGGGAAGGTGGTGCATGGAACGACCGCGGTGGGCGCCACCGTGCCAACGCCGAGCGGGGTGCTGATCGTTACCTGGGAAAGTCCGGATGGCACTGTACACCCAGAACGTATCGTGATGCCTTGACCACCGACGGGAACACGTTGGGGTCGGACCGAAAACAGGGGAAGCTTACAGTCCTCCCCCTACGCGAATTGCCGCACGCTGAGCGCGATGATGCGGCAGCACTCCAGCAACTGTTCCTCGGTGATCACCAAGGGCGGTGCGAAACGGATGATGTCGCCGTGCGTGGGCTTGGCCAGCAAGCCGTTGTCGCGCAGCAGCAGGCACAGCTCCCAAGCGGTCTTCGGTGAGCCATCGGCGGCCTTGCGTGGTTCAATGACCACGGCATTCAGCAGGCCTTTTCCGCGTACCAGCTTCACGTAGGCGAACGCGTCCACCAGCTTCTGCATCTCGCTTCGGAAGAGCTGCCCGAGCCGCTCGGCGTTCTCGGCGAGCTTCTCCTCCTTCACGATATCCAGCGCCTCCATGGCCAGGCGTGCCGCCATGGGGTTGCCGCCGAAGGTGCTGCCGTGGCTTCCTGGGGTGAACACCTCCATCACCGCGTTGTCGGCCAGCACGAGGCTTACGGGGTACATGCCCCCGCTCACGGCCTTGCCCAGGATCACCACATCGGGGCGTTCGCCGCTGTGTGCGGTGCAGAGCATGCGTCCGGTGCGGGCGATGCCGGTCTGCACCTCGTCGGCCATGAAGAGCACGTTCTTCGACCGGCAGAGGCGGATGGCGCTGCCGATGTAGTCCTCGTCGGGCACGAACACCCCGGCCTCGCCCTGGATGGGTTCCACGAGGAAGGCGCACACGGTGGGATCGGCCAACGCCTGCTCCAGCGCGGCGATGTCGTTGTAGGGGACCACCATGAAGCCCGGGGTGTACGGACCATAGCCCGTGTTGCTGTCGGGGTCGGTGCTGGCGCTGATGATGGTGATGGTGCGCCCATGGAAGTTGCCCGCGCACACGATGATCTTCGCCTGGTCCTTGGCGATACCCTTCTTCGCGTAGCCCCAGCGCCGCGCCATCTTGATCGCGGTCTCCACGGCTTCGGCGCCCGTGTTCATGGGCAGCATCTTCTCGTAGCCGAAGGTGGTGCACACGTACTCGGCGTAGCTGCCGAGCTTGCTGTTGTAGAAGGCCCGCGAGGTAAGGGTGATCTCGGCGGCCTGTTCCTGCATGGCCTTCACCAAGCGCGGGTGGCAGTGGCCTTGGTTCACGGCGCTGTACGCGCTGAGGAAGTCGTAGTAGCGCTTGCCCTCCACATCCCACACGAACACGCCCTGGCCACGGTCCAACACCACCGGCAGGGGGTGGTAGTTGTGGGCGCCGTACTTGTCCTCGAGGGCGATGGCGCGTTGGGTCTTGGTGTGGCTGGCGGAGGTGACTTGCATGATGACGCAGATAAGGCGGTAAAACTACGGGTTCGGAATGGCGGCCAGGATCCGCAACTTCGCAGAACCATGGCACCGCGCTATCTCATCACCCTCACCGACCCCAAGCAGCGGAAGTTCTTCGAGGAGCTTATCGCCCACTTCGACTTCCTGAAGGTGGAAACGTCTACGGCAGCGCCGAAGCGGAAGTGGACGAAGAAAGAGAAGGAGTTCATGGAGAGCTTGCGCGAGTCGATCCAGGAAATGAAGGATGACTTGAGCGGGAAGAAGAAGCTGCGCAGCGCAAGAGCGTTCCTCGATGAGCTTCGCGGTTGACACAACGAAGGGATTCGAACGCGAGGCAAAGCGCCTGTTCAAACGCTATGCATCTCTTCCAGAGGATATTGCAGCATTGATCAGTGACCTAGAGGATGAACCGCATCTGGGGGCGCCGATCGGTCGTGGGTGCTACAAGGTGCGCATGGCCATCCGCTCCAAGGGCAAGGGCAAAAGCGGAGGTGCCCGGGTGATCACCTATGTGGTGGCCGTGCGCGAAACGGTCTCCTACTTTCCATCTACGACAAGTCCGAGCAGGAAAGCTTGAGTGATGCCGTGCTGAAAGTCATGTTGGACGAGTTGGGACTTTGACGCTATCCCCATCTTTGCCGACCCGCTCTTTTTGTGCCGCAGCAGCTCAGCGAAGGCGCAAGGCGAACTCCCCTACACCATGCCCCGCCGCCCGAAACGCACCGAGCCCACCATCATCGAGAACCTCGCCATCACCAGTGCCGGGGCCGAAGGCAAAGCCATTGCGCGCCACGAGGGCATCGTGGTGTTCGTGACCGGCGCGGTGCCCGGCGATGTGGCCGATGTGCAGGTGGTGAAGAAGAAGAGCAGCTTCATCGAAGCCATCGCCACGCGGATCGTATCGCCATCGGCGGACCGTACGGAGCCCTTCTGCGATCACTTCGGCACCTGCGGCGGTTGCAAGTGGCAACACTTGGACTATGCGAAGCAGACGCAGTACAAACAGCAGCAGGTGGTGGACAATCTGCAACGCCTGGGCGGGCTCGCGCTGCCGGAGGTGACCCCGATCCTCCCCTCGCCCACCACCACGCACTACCGCAACAAGCTGGAGTTCACCTTCAGCAACAGCCGGTGGTTCACACGGGAAGAGATCGGCACGTTGGGCGACACCCCCGACCGCAACGCGCTGGGCTTCCACATCCCGCGCCGGTTCGACCGGGTGCTGGACATCCACACCTGCCACCTGCAGCCCGAGCCGAGCAACAGCATCCGCAACTTCTTCCGCGCACATGCCCGCGTACACGGCCTCACCTTCTACGACCAACGCGAACATGTGGGCTTCCTGCGCACACTGCTGATCCGCACCACCACCACCGGCGAGTGCATGGTGCTGCTGGCCGTGGGCCACGAGGATGTGGAGGCCCGGGAACGCATCCTGAGCGATCTGGTCGCGCGGTTCCCGCAACTCACCAGCGTGCTGTGGACGGTGAACCCGAAGAAGAACGACACGATCTTCGACCTGGACATCCACGTGTTCCACGGGCGCGATCACCTGATCGAAGAACTGCCCGACGGTCCCGGCGGGAGGCCCTTGAAGTTCCGCATTGGGCCGAAGACCTTCTTCCAGACCAATCCGCAGCAGACCATCGCCATGTACCGCCTTACACGCGATCTGGCGGGGCTCACGGGTGCCGAGAACGTGTACGACCTGTACTGCGGTGCGGGGAGCATCACGCTGTACCTCGCCGCGAAGGCGAAGCATGTGGCGGGCGTTGAGCTGGTGCCCGAGAGCGTGGCCGATGCCCGGGTGAACGCGGAGCTGAACGGCATCACGAACGTGAGCTTCACCAGCGGCGACATGAAGAAGGTGATGGATGCCGAATTCGTGCAGCGCAACGGCAAGCCCGATGTGGTGGTGACCGACCCGCCGCGCGCCGGGATGGACGAACCCGTGGTGCGCCATCTGCTGGAACTGGCCCCGCCGCGCATCGTGTACGTGAGCTGTAACCCCGCCACGCAGGCCCGCGACCTGGCGATCCTCAACGACCGCTACGCCATCGACCACGTGCAGCCGGTGGACATGTTCCCGCATACCTACCATGTGGAGAACGTGGTGCGGTTGGTGAAGCGCTGAGGCCGTCCATGACGCTGAACGTGGATCGCCGCCTCGGTGCGTACAGCCGAAGCCGGATCCTCCGATCTTCGTGGTCCGAAAACCCACCATGCACACCCTGCTTCGCCCCGTCGCCACATTCGCTTTGGTCCTGTCCGCTTCCCTGAACATGGGGCAGACGATGACGGAGAACTACATCGAGCTCACCGTCACGGACACCCTCTCGGCACGGGTGAAAAGCATCACCTATTCATTCACCCCGCAGGCGCCCGAACTTCATGGTGATGCGGTGTACGAAGACAGCGACGACTGGGAGAAGGTTCAGAAGCGGATCGAGGCCGAATCGCGGGAGCAGGCCGAGAAGCTGAAGCGCGAGCTCGTGAAGGAAGGGTTCCGCTTGTCCGAGACCGGAGCGAGCGGCGATGACTACACGATCACGTCGTACGATGAGGAGGGCGGAACAGCGACCGTGTACGTGAACCTATCGAGCGAGGCCGAATTGAAACGACTGGTGGCCCATCTGCGCACAACGGAAAAAGGGAATGGTCATGTCTCCTCATGGGAATATGAACCCACCAACACCTCCGAGGTGGAACTCATGCAACGCATGCATGCACGTGCGGCGGAGCAAGCCCGGACCTTAGCCACCCTGGGAGGGCGTAAGTTGGGCAGGCTCATCACCGCACAGGCACCGGGTGGTAGTACCGGGATCGCCTGGCTCGATGCGATCATGGGCATGGCCAGGGAAGAATTGACCAAAGGGGATCACGGCATGCCCCTCGGCCTCTTCCCCCTGAGACAGCGCACGATCACGTTCCGGTTCGAGCTGGTGGATTGAGGTTTCGCCGGGCGCGATGCCCGTGCGATCGTTCACATTGGCGTACGGCATCGATGTAGGTGAAAACCCACGCTATGTGCACGCGTTTTCCGGCACCGGTGCTTACCGTGCTTCTGATGTCCGCTTGCGGCGGCGAGTCCAACACCACGGTCCACGCACAAGGCGGTACCAGTTCCACACCGCACTGGAAGGAAGGGCGCGATTATACCGTGCTGGAGCGGGTCCGTTTCATGGACAACACGGGTTTCCAGCAGCCGGCGGAAGCCTTCAGCGTGTTGATCCCGAAAGGATGGAAGCACGAAGGCGGCGTGGTGTGGAAGAGCTTACAGGAGTGCCGTTCCGAGATGGTGGGATCGAAGGTGAGGATCTCCTCGCCGGATGATGCCATCGTATTCCAAAGCCTGCAACCGCACAGCTGGGGGTGGGCCTCGGACCCGATGATGATGCAGAGCCTGCAGATGCAGGCCGCCAGCGGCGGTTGTGGGATCGGCCAGGACAAGACGGCGGAACAATACCTGCGCGAGGTCATGTTGAACAACGAGTTGCGTGGCGCCACCGTGACCGAAGTGAAACCGAACCCCGAAGCGGAGCGCATGATCGCCGAGCAAGGGGAGAAGTACAGGGCCAATGCACGCCAATATGGTGGCGATGCCGAACTCCTTCCCAGCGCGATCACGGCGCGGCTGAAGTGGAGCGATGGGTCCGAAGGCATCGCCCTGATCACCGTGCAGAACCTGCACACCACCATGCAGAACGCATATACGGGTGGCCTGCAACACATCGGCATGAGCACGGCCAACGAACGTTCCTGGGTGCGCTTCCCCGCCGCGCGCCGCGCGGAGGCCGAGCAGTTCCTGGCGAACCTGAAATCGAGCATGCGCACCAATCCCGCGTGGAAGAACGCCGTGGAGGGCTACTTCGTTGAACTGAGCCGCCAGCAGGAGCGCCAGCACCACATCACCATGGCGGCGATCGACCAGCAGACGCGCAACATGACCGCCGCGCATAACCAGCGCATGGCCGACATCCAGGCGCAGGGTTCCGCCAACACCGCCCGGCACAACGACCGCATGGCCACCATGGACAGCCAGATGCGCAGCTGGGAACAGCAGCAGGCATCGAACGACCGCCAGCACACGCAGTTCGTGCAAGCGATCCGCGAGGTGGAGACCTGGCAAGGCAGCCATGGTGCGGTAGAGCTCAGCAGCGGCTACGACCAGGCATGGAGCCGCGGCGATGGCACCTACATCCTCAGCAACAAGCCCGGGTTCGACCCTGCGGCCGCATTCCAGGACCAGAACTGGACGGAGATGAAGCGGCAGCATTGAGCGAGGAACGCACGCGCATGCGACGGAGCATGGTGACCGCAGCGCATTCCCGACCGATCTTCGCACCATGCAACTGGACCGCGATCATTGGGAAGGCCGTTACCTCGCCGGCGACACCGGATGGGACGCCGGTGGGCCCACCACACCCTTGAAGGCGTACATCGACCAACTCACCGACAAGGACCTGCGGATCCTGATCCCCGGTGGTGGGCGCGCCTGGGAGGCGGAATACGCGCACCGCCATGGATTCCGTAACGTGTACATGATCGACCTGACCGATGCCCCGTTCAAGGATCTGCTGCACCGCTGCCCTGACTTTCCGCCGGAGCACCTGATCACCGGCGACTTCTTCGCACATGAAGGACGCTACGACCGGATCCTGGAACAGACCTTCTTCTGCGCGCTGGACCCTTCGCTGCGCAGGCGCTATGTGGCGCACATGGCCACCCTGTTGCGCCCCGCCACCACGGAGCATGCCGGGGGCGTGCTGGTGGGTGTGCTTTTCGATGCGCCGATGAACGCGGATCGCCCACCCTTTGGCGGCAGCCGGTCCGAGTACCTCCCGCTCTTCCGCGAACACTTCGAGCAAGTGTCCCTTGAACCGTGCTACAACTCGATCCCGCCCAGGGCCGGTAACGAGGTCTGGTTACGTGCCTCCATGGTCGCAGGCAAGCCCTGATCCGGCGATCGGGGACACCGATGCATCGATCGGTCTTGGTCATTTCGCCCCGGATCTCGCAACTTCAGCCGCTGAACCACCATGCGCTCTCTCGCCCATACGACGGAGGAATACTTCGAACAGCTCGCACCTGAGCGCCAGACCCCGTTGTTACGGCTGCGGATGTTGATCATGGGCATCTGGCCGACCATCGTGGAGGACATGGACCGGGAGATGCCCACCTACCACCTCAACGGACATACGCTCTTCGCCTTGGCCAACCACAAGGAGTACATGACCCTGTACATCTTTCCGCATGATCTGCTCGACGCGTTCAAGAAAGACCTGCTGATCCACCGGCACGGCCGATCGTGCTTGCGCTTCCGGCATCTGGAGGAAAAGACCATCGACCTGTTCGATCGGGTGATCAAGTACATCGGGAATCAAGTACACGAAAGCCGGATAACGACGACCAGGAGCCATCGACAGCCCACACGCGTTGGAGGCTGACGCCGGGCACGTACATTTCGACCCATGTCCGGCAAGACCATCGTCCTCGACCACGACCTCGTTCAACGGAAGGTCACCCGCATCGTTCATCAACTCTACGAAGAGTACCACACCGAAAAGGGGATCGTACTGGTGGGCGTGGCCCCACGGGGATACACGTTGGCGAAACGCCTCCAACACGGAATGGCAGGAACGCTTGGCTTGGCCGCTGACCTGGTGGAATTGAAGCTGGACAAGGACGCCCCGTTGGAACGGCCCGTGAGCCTCTCCGTGGACCCCGACACCCTGCGGGATCGTGTGGTGGTACTGGTGGACGACGTGTTGATGAGCGGTCGCACCCTGATGCATGCCGCCAGCTTCTTGGTACAAGTGCCGCTGAAGAAGCTCACCACGGTGGTGCTGGTGGACCGTCGCCACCGTGCCTACCCCATCCGTGCGGACATCGTGGGCCTTACCCTGAGCACCACCCTCCAGGAACACATCAGTGTATCGTTCGGGAAGAAGGATACCGTCTACCTGACCTGAAGCGCGGCCACGATCCGTTGCGCCACCTCCGCCGGTGTTCCATCGGCCCTCACCTGATGGTGCGCCTGTGCATACACGGGCTGCCGTTCGGCCAGCATCGCTGACACCCGTGCATGCAACGCGTCGCCTTTCAGCCCGGCGAGCAAAGGCCTATCCCCACCGGACCGAATGATCCGTGGCATCAGCACATCCATCGGCACATCCAAGCACACCAAGGTACCTGCCCGCTTCATGCGTGCCAGGTTCCCGCCATGGCACGGTGTGCCGCCGCCCATGGCGATCACCGCCGGGGGCAGGGCAAGCAGATCCTCAAGCACACGCGCCTCCTCCGCCCTGAAGGCCATTTCACCCTGGCCCTCGAAGAACGGCTTGATCGGCCCCACACGCGCCTCGATGGCGCGGTCCAGGTCATGGAAGGGAAGTCCCAGCAACGGCGCCAGCTCACGCCCCACGCGCGATTTGCCCGAACACATGAACCCGATGAGCATGACGTGCCGCATGATCCGGCGAAAGATCGCACCTTCGCAACGATGGCGATGAAGATCGTACCGGTTTCGGACAAGAGCACTACGACCAGGTGGATGCGGCTTCCTTGGCGGATATACAAGGAGGACAAGAACTGGATCCCCCACCTGAAGCAGGATGTGGAGAAGGTGTTCGACCCTGGGAAGAACAAGCTCTTGAAGGACGGCAAGGCCATGCGCTGGATCCTCTTGAGCGCCGATGGAACGTGCATCGGGAGGATCGCGGCCTTCATCAATCCCAAGACGGCCTACACGGAGAAACAACCCACGGGAGGCATGGGCTTCTTCGAGTGCATCAACGATCAAGCGGCCGCTGACCTGCTGCTGGACACCGCCCGGGACTGGCTCAAGGAGCATGGCATGGAGGCGATGGACGGCCCCATCAACCTGGGCGATCGCAACATGTTCTGGGGGCTGCTGATCAAGGACCATACCTCGCCACCGATCTACGGCACCAACTACAATCCGCCGTACTACAAGGAGCTGCTGGAACACTACGGGTTCCGGATCTACTTCAACCAGCTCTTCTTCCTGCGCAGTGCCGAGGTACCGGTCCAGCCCATCTTCCACCGCAAGTACAACCAGCTGGTGAACGATCCGGCCTTCCGGATGCACGATGCACGCGGTCTGAGCATGGAACGTATCGCCGAGGACTTCCGTACGGTGTATAACGCGGCCTGGGTGGACCACGACAACCACAAACCCATGGAGGCCGCAGCCGCGTTGAAACTCGTGAAGGCGATGAAGCCCGTAATGGACCCGCGGTTGGTCATCTTCATCCGGCACCACGAGCGGCCCGTGGCGATGTACATCAGCTTGCCCGAGCTGAACGAGATCTTCAAGCATGTGAACGGCGACCTCAACTGGTGGGGCAAGCTGAAATTTCTGTGGTACAAACACACCGGTGCCGTGAAGACCATGACGGGCATCGTATTCGGCGTGGCCAAGGAGTACCAAGGCAAAGGCATCGAGGGAGCCTTGATCGTATTCGGCGAAGAACACATCGTGAACAAGAAGCTCTATCGGGACACGGTGCTCATGTGGATCGGCGACTTCAACCCGCGCATGGTGAAGGTGTGCGAGAGCCTGGGGGCCGTGAACTACCGCACGCTGGCCACCTACCGTTATCTCTTCGATCGGAACAAGCCATTCGAACGGCATCCGATGATCGAGAAGAAATAGCTTCGATGATCTTGGTTTTGTAGTTCGGAAAGGATCCTTACTTTTGCGCTCCCTTCGGAAGGCGGGCCACCGCTGAAGAGGTGTGGAAGATCCTGTAGCTCAGCTGGTAGAGCACAACACTTTTAATGTTGGGGTCCTGGGTTCGAGCCCCAGCGGGATCACAGAAAGACCTCGGCGCAAGCCGGGGTCTTCATCTTTCTGGTCTACGGGAAGTGAAGGCTCCGCCCTCTCGCCGAAGGCCATGGCGCGAACCGCCACGGAGCGCGACCGGCAGCACGATCGACCTGCTGCCGACCCGTGATCGTCGAAGCCCTGGATCGATGGGCTCGATACGCGACCGGTCCTTCGTTTCGGCCTATGAAAGGACAGCCGGGCATCGTCGGCCACTGTTTAGATTTCCGGATGGTATAACTTCGGTCGTATGCCCGACGAACCTGACCCCGCCCCCGCCCCACCGGCGAACACCGCTGCAGGGCCTCCGTCCAAGGTTGAGCCAACGGCATCCGAACCGGATGAAATCCACGACTACGACCTCGCCGAAGGAGAGGATCGATACACCGACCCCGAGCACATGCGGCGCTTGGCAGCGATACGTACCGAACTTTTCAAACGGTCGCGATCGACTTGATCCGCCAACGAGTGGATCAAGCTGTTATATTTGCGGCCCCTTACCGCCCACAAGCGGTACGCCTTGCCCAGGTGGTGAAATTGGTAGACACGCTACTTTGAGGGGGTAGTGCCTTAACCGGTGTGCTGGTTCGAGTCCAGTCCTGGGCACTTGATGATGAAGCCCTGCCGCGAAGCGGCGGGGTTTTTTCATGCATGATCGAGCCAAGCGAAGCTTGAGCGGGAGCATGGATGGAAAAGCCCCATGGCCAGCGAAGCGGGCCGGGCGGCATCCACTTCACGGCCAAACCTGGTCCGACCGTCCGCGGTCAATCCAGTCCTGGGCACTTGATGATCAAAGCCCTGTCGCGACGCGGCGGGGCTTTTTTCATGCCGGGCGGGCCCAGCGGAGCTGGAGCGAGCACGGGCATGGAAAAGCCCCATGGCCAGCGAAGCGGGCCGGGCGGCATCCACTTCACGGCCAAACCTGGTCCGACCGTCCGCGGTCAATCCAGTCCTGGGCACTTGATGATGAAGCCCTGCCGCGAAGCGGCGGGGCTTTTTCATGCATGATCGAGCCAAGCAAAGCTTGAGCGAGAGCATGGATGGAAAAGCCCCATGGCCAGCGAAGCGGGCCGGGCGTTGCAGCTATCCGTACTTTCCGCCCATGCAAGGAATGCTCGTTCTGGAAACCGCAGGTGTGCTTGCCGGTCCCGCGGTAGGCATGTTCTTCGCGGAGCTGGGTGCGCGGGTGATCAAGATCGAGAACAAGCGCGCCGGAGGCGATGTCACCCGTCGGTGGAAGCTACCCGTAGAGGATCCCGCAGCACCGGTCAGTGCGTACTTCAGCAGCGTGAACTGGGGCAAGGAGCACCGTTGGATGGACCTGAAGGACCCTGCGGAGCGCAACGTGTTCGACACCCTGGTGGCGCAAGCGGACATCTTGATCACGAACCATCTGGAGGCCGACGCCGCCAAGTTGGGCTTGGAACGTAGCCGGCTCCGTGCGCTGAACCCCAGGTTGATCCATGGCCACATCAAAGGCTTCGCGGACCAGCCGCACCGCCCCGCGTTCGATGTGGTGCTACAGGCGGAGACCGGATACATCAGCATGAACGGAACGGATGCCGATCACCTGGCGAAACTGCCCATCGCGCTGATCGACGTTCTGGCGGCCCACCAATTGAAGGAGGGTCTGCTCTTGGCCCTCTTGCAGCGGGACCGTACGGGCCGTGGCGCCTATGTGGAGGTATCGTTGGAGGAAGCAGCCCTCACCGGATTGATCAACCAGGCCAGCAACCAACTGATGACCGGAGCGGTGGCGGCCCCGCTCGGGACCTTGCACCCCAACATTGCGCCCTATGGGGAATTGTTCGCCTGTGCCGATGGGGGCCGGATCATCCTCGCGGTGGGGAGCGATGCACAGTTCGCTGGGCTATGCCGGGTATTGCGGCAGGAGCACCTGGTCGACGATGCGCGCTTCGGGAAGAACGTGGACCGGGTACGGCACCGCCACCACCTGGCCGCCGCCCTCGCGGAAGCCATCGGCACCTGGCCACGCGCCGCCTTGCTCGAGGCCCTGCTCAAGGCCGAAGTACCCGCCGGCGCGCTGAACGATATCGCAGCGGCCATGGCCAGCCCTGCCGCACGCGCCATGATCAGGGAACAAACGATCGACAGGATACCCACGCGGCGGGTCCGTGGCAACGCCTTCCGGATCGAGCCTTACTGACCGGCGACCTTCTTACGCGCCTCTTTCAGGGCTTCCTGAAGCACGAAGAGCACCCGCTTCGTCTCGGCCTCCTCCAGCCCCTTGCCGAAGATCACCTTGCGGCCCAGGTACTCGAAGCCGATGCGCTCCCCGCCGATGTTCCAGAACGATTCGTTGAGCTGGAACTTGAAGGAGGAGCGGTCTATCCGGAGCGCACCCAGCTTCTGGATGTTCTCCACGAAATAGGTATTGGCCTTGCCGAAGCCGAACATGCTATCCTTGATGGTGAGCACACCATCCTTCAGGCGCCAGAGCTCGAAACCCTTGAGGCGCCAGAGCACGGCGCGGCCCACCTTCACGGCGAAGTAGAGCCAGAACGCCAGGAACCCGAGGATGTACTGGCGGAGCGGATCCGCTACGGGCAAGGTGGTGCGGTAATGGATCACATAGGCGCCCACCAACAACCAGCACAGGAACCAAGCCACCAGCAAGGCTTCTTTTGGTTTGGTCAGGCGTGCGCTGATCACCACGCTCGTACGGCCATCACGCCGATCGATGCTCACCCGTTCGCTCACGACCTCCATCATGCCGTAGGTTTTGCCACCACCTGTGCGTAGAGTTCCTCATACAGCGGCAGGATCCGAGCAAGGTCGAACCGCCGCGCTTGTTCCAGGGCCCCTTCGCGATAGCGCTGGTAGGAGGCCTCGTCCGCCAGGATGGTGGCGGCGTTGGCGGCCATGGCCGCCGTATCACCCACGGGGCTCAGCAGCCCGCTCACGCCATGGATGTTCACCTCGGCCAGCCCCCCGGCATCGGTGGACACCACGGGCACCCCACAGGCCATGGCCTCCAAGGCCGCCAGGCCGAAACTCTCCGTCTCACTGGTGAGTGCGAACAGGTCGCAGCTGGCCATCACCTCCTCGGGCCGTGTCATCTTACCCAGGAACTGGATCGCATGGCAATCGCCCGAACGGCGGCAGAGGGTCTCCACCCGTTGGCGCTCCGGACCATCGCCGATGAGCAACAAACGGGCGGGTATCCGTTGGCGCAGTGCCAGGAACATGGTCACCACATCCTCCACGCGCTTCACCGGTCTGAAGTTGGACACGTGTACCACCAGGCGTTCGCCCTGAGGGGCGTAGCGTGCCCGCAAGGCCGGGTCCGGTCGGTGTGGATAGTGCTCCACGCACACGAAGTTGGGGATCACCTGCACCTCACGTTGTAGCGGGAAATGCGTGTAGGTATCCTGCTTCAGGCTTTCGGAAACGGCGGTCACCGCGTCGCTGCGCTCCATGCTGAAGGTGATCACCGGTTCGAAGCTGGGATCGCGCCCCACCAGGGTGATGTCGGTGCCATGCAGCGTGGTGATGAATGGCAGCCTGAGGCCCTCGGCGGCCAGGATGCGCTGCGCCATCCACGCGGCCGACGCATGCGGAATGGCGTAATGCACATGAAGCACGTCCAGCCCGGCGAACTTGGCCACATCCACCAAGGTGCTGGTGAGCACCAGCTCGTACGGCTGGTAATCGAAGAGCGGATAGTCGCTCACGCGGACTTCGTGGTAGTGCACATTCGGATGGTCGCGCAACCGCACGGGGCGATCGTAGGTGATGAAATGGATGATGTGCCCCTTCTCGGCCAGGGCCATGCCCAGTTCGGTGGCCACCACTCCGCTCCCCCCGAAAGTCGGATAACAAACGATCCCGATACGCATCGGGGGCAAAGATCGCGTCTACCGCTCGAACGTCAGGTGGTCGCCTCGGGCCGATCCGGAACGTCCACTTGGTAGAAAGTCCGCCAAGGATCCGCGGACCATCGCCACCTTGGCGGCAGACCGGTCCATCCAAGGGGATCCACATGATGCCTGGTCCGGGGTTCAAGTCTTGGTGGCAAGCACTTCCTCGGGAAGTTCCACCACCATATCACCATGCACCTTCACCTGGCAGGCCAAGCGCCAACCCGCCTTCACCTCCGCCTTGCTGAAGAAGGGCATTTCCCGTTCGGTGATCCTACCTCCCCCGCGCACGATACGGCAGCGGCACTTGGCGCACGAACCCTTGCCACCGCACGTGGAAGGCAGGGCGAAGCCTTCGCGTTGGAGGGTATGGAACAAGCCTTGCCCCCCGCCCACCTCCAACACCCTGCCGCTGTTGATGGTGATGTGGATCCGCGATCGTGTAGGTCCTTTCAGCATCCACCGCACCACCAGTGCGAGGAGCACGATGCAGGCCGTCGTGGTGAAGATGATGACCATCGTTCGCTTGTGTGGTGGTGCGCCCCTACCTTCGGATCCGCCAAGTCGGCTCAATATAATCCAGCACCATTGATCGAGCTGCGCAACACGTCCCACAGCATGCCTCCTCTCCGTCCTTTCGTAGTGAGCGGCATACCGTTGTTCTTCGTGCTGCTGACGAGTTGTGGTAACACCACCCCGATCGCCGCCAAGCCGGTGGAGTACTACCAGGCGAGCACCCTGCGCTACGAGGATCATGTGTACAGCCCCACGGTACACACGGTCCAGTTCTTCAAGAAAGGCTTCGAGCTGGCCCCGCCCATCACCGACCTGGAGGGGCAGGAACCATTGGTGCTCCGGTTCGACGACCTGCAGCCCGACATGGAGAACCTGAGCTACACCCTGGTACACTGTACCGCGAACTGGGAGCCCAGTGACCTGATGACCGGACAGTACATCAGCGGGGCCATGAGCGACTATATCCCTGCGGGTCGCCAGAGCTACAACACGTTGCAGCCGTTCATCCAATACGAACTGGAAGTGCCGAACCAGATGCTGCGGCCGACCCGTTCGGGGAATTACCTGCTGAAGGTGTACCGCGGCAGCGATGAGGAGGACCTGGTACTCACCCGCCGAATGCTGGTGACGGAACAGAAAGTGAACATCGACGCGCGGGTGCTGGCCACCCGCGACGTGGACCTGCGCGATGCCGCCCAGCAGATGGACCTCACCATCCGGCATCCGGGGTTGTACATCCAGGATCCGTTCGGCGATGTGCACGTGACCCTGTTGCAGAACATGCGGTGGGATGATGCGCGCACGGGTCTTCAGCCTCGCTTCATACGCGACAACGAACTGGTGTACGACTTCCCTGCGCAAGGCCTCTTCATGGGCGCCAACGAATTCCGGAACATCGACCTGAAGAACATCCGGTTGGCCACGCGCAACATCGCACGCATCACCGCCGATGGGCCAGGGGTGTACCAGGCCTACCTGATGCCGGAACAGAAACGGAACCTCCGCGTGTACGACGCTCAGCGCGACATCAACGGGAAGCAGCTCGTACGCAACGACCTGGTGGACGGTGACCCTTTGGGCGCGGACTATGTCCTGGTGCACTTCACACAGCCCATGCCGGAAGAAGTGGATGGCGAGGTGTACGTGTACGGCGGCATCAGCGACCTCCAATGCAAGAAGGAATACCGGATGAGGTGGATCCCTGAAGAGCGCAGCTACAAAGCCTCGATCCCGCTGAAGCAAGGCTTCATCGACTTCACCTACGCCGTATTGAAGCCAGGTGCCAAGGTGCCGGACCTCACGGTGGTCGAGGGGTCGCACTACCAAACGGAGAACGACTACCTGGTGCTGGTGTACGTGACCGACCGGCTGCAACGGTACGATCGGCTGGTGGGGTTCCGCTTCCTGAACTCGGTGCGGAACTGACGCCGCACTGTCGGTGCCAGGTCCGTAGTTAGGCCACGGCCCCATGGCCTCGCGACGTTTACTACAACGGGTTGTTGATGGTTCACGGGAACGGCCGATCGGCCGTGGCGGGGCAACGCTGCACCTTCGCCTCCATGTCCGACCGTGCCTTCACCCTCCTGCTCGACCGTCTCCGTTCCATTGCTGCGCGCAAGCAACGCTTCAGCTATGATGTGCGAGGCAACTCCTACGTGACCACGGATCTGGTGGCGGCCTATGCCATCGCTGGTCGCGCGGATGGCCTGCCGGATCTGGAGACGGTGCTGCAACATGCCTTGGAGCACGATGCCGTGGTGAGCGGCCAACGCCTGGCCGACGGCCGGATCCACTACACCAGCTGCCGCCTCTTCACCGATGCGCACAACGCCATGGCCTTCGCCAAGGCACATGGCCAGCCGAGCGTGTACAACTGGAACCGCTGGGCCGAGATGCCCGTTCCGGCCGCTGCCCCGGAAGTGGTGGTTTCGGCGAATTGATCGCATTCTGATCAGAAGCACGACCTTTGCGGCCCTTTTGCACAAGGCCGCATGTCCACGAAGAAGATCCTCGACAGCCGTAAGCTCCTCGACGCCACGGCGAAGACCGACCTGAAGGAGCTGAACAACCTCTACAAAGGGTTGATGAAGAAGCATCACCCCGATCGGTTCCAGGACGAGGCCGAACGGCACCAGGCCGAGGAGACCAGCAAACACATCATCGACGCGTACCACTTCCTGGTGAGCATCCACCCGGAAACGCACGCCACCAACCGGGAAGAGTTCGAGCGCACCACCACCACGGGGGCGATCACCGACTGGCGCTACAAGGCGATGACCCTGCACCTGATCTTCGGCGATGGCAGTGAGTACGAGTACTTCGGCGTACCGCAGAACGTGTACAACAAGTTCGTGAACAACAACGGCAACCTGCGTTTCGCACGGCGCCACATCCTCACGGCCTTCACCTATCGCCGGGTGAAGAAGGCCGGTGCCGCCCCGCAGGAGGGCTGATCACTCCTTCACCACCCGGACCTGCTGGGCCCTGCGGCTGAACACGATGGTGTACAGGCCATCGGGCAAGGGGGCCAGATCCATGGTGGCATGGGCACGCAGGGTGCCGGTGGCTTGCAAACATCCGCGGGCATCCAACACCATGTACGGCTCGGGGTGTTCCATGGGCGGATCGAAGCGTACGAGCCCCGTGGTCGGGTTCGGGAGGACCCGGGTGACAAAGGTGCGTGGTGCGGACAAGCCCGTGCTACAGTCCACCTCGGCCAGCTGCACCGTATTGGAACCGCTGTTCGGTATGCACACCCGGCCATGGACCTGGTCGAAATCGATATCCGCCGGGTTGTTCAGGCCGGGCACCATCAGGTCGATGAACACGGGTGAGATGATCCCCCAATCGAACGCGGTGATCCGATCCGGGCTCCAACTGGCCACCAGGACACGCCCCAGGCAATCGAACGTGATCCCGTCGATGTTCGTCAGCGATGTGTTCACCTGGCCGATGGTAGCGCCCGTGGTGCGATCGAACGAGCGCACAGCGGCATTGGCACCCCAGTAGGCCACGAGCAGCTCCTCGGTGCCGGGCCGGTGAACGATACCATTGGGCGTACCCTGGGTATTGGGGACCAGCAGCTCGAATGTAGCGGACGTCGGATCCACCTTAAGGATCCGCCCGGCGGAGAAGTCGGTGCAGTAGAGATACGTGCCATCGGTGGTGATGCCGTTGAGGAAGGTCGCGCCGAGGTCGAGGTCGAACACCAAGGCGGCATCGGCCAAGGCATACCCCTTCACGCGCCCACCGACACAGGCGTAGAGCGTATCGGCCAGGATCTCCAGCCCGTAGGGTGCCGCCCCCACCTGTACGAACGTGCTCACCGTGGCATCCTGAGCCCGCACCTTGATGGTCTGGCTCTGCGTATTGCTCACGAAATAGCGATCGCCCACCGGATCGTACTCCACGCTTTCCGGGCCATTGTACTGGGCTTGGGCCGCAAGCCCGAGGGCCAACGGCAGCACCACCGAACAACGTACACCGATGCGGGCGAGGGTCTGGAACATGGGGCGGCAAGGTACCGGGCTGGAGGAACACCGGGCAAGTGGCCGCTTGCACCTTTCCCACGGCGGCCTGTGGATGTGCCGAACCGAACCCACGGTGGCCAGTCACGCCCGGTCGGATGGTGAACGGTCGGCTGGGCGGATCGAATGCAGACCTTTGCACCATGAACACGGTGGTGACCCAGGGCGTAAGGGTGACAGCACAGAGCCTCTACGAGGCCGCGCACAGCGACCCCAAGGCCGGTCGGTACCTGTTCAGTTATTGGATCACCATCGCTAACCATGGCTTAGGGAGCGTGCAGCTGAAGCGTCGCCGTTGGAACATCTGGGACAGCCTTGCCGCTATGCATGAAGTGGAAGGCCCGGGAGTGGTGGGCGAAACCCCCACGCTTGCACCTGGTGAGGACTACAGCTACCAAAGCGCCTGCATGCTGTGCAGTGGCCTAGGCCGAATGCGAGGGAGCTACACCATGTGCAGGCCAGACGGATCCGAGTTCGAAGTGCGTATCCCGGAGATGGTGCTGGAGGTGCCGTTCCTCGCCAATTAGGCTTGAATGGCCCTGTTAAAACGTTTGAACATCCCTGATCACGACAAGCCACTCGCGTTAGTTTCGCGCCCCGGAAATGACCGCACAAGGAGCCACCACGAAAGGTCCATCGCGCACCCATGGTGTAGCGATGCGATTCTTCGCCGCGATCATGTGCGGATGGCTCTTCATGGTGCCGCAAGTGATGTATTCTGCCTCGGTGATGGCGTACTGTGATGAGCAGGGCTGTTCCCTTCCCCCGGTGGCCGAGGAAGAAGAGGTAGGCCATTCGGCGGTACCGCCACGTGCATGGCCTTCGACGGAACACACTTCGTTCGATACGGACGAGATCGCGCTTCCGCGCTGGGAGGAATTGATGCTGCACACCTTGCATGGTGAGGTGCCGCATCCTCCGCCGTGGGCATAGGCTTCTGTTCTGGAACAGATCCCAGGGTCGGCCCACGGTGGCCTTGACCATGGAATGGCGGTTCACATCATTCCAAGTCCCACTCACTTCCTACTTGCCTTCATCCTCATGAAGCCCCCGATCTCGTACATCCATTGGAAACGGGACCTTCCCGCCTCCATCGTCGTCTTCCTCGTTGCCCTGCCGTTGTGTCTGGGCATTGCCGTGGCCTCCGGCGCCCCCCCTATTGCCGGTGTGGTGGCCGGTGCCGTGGGCGGCATCGTGATCGGCCTCACCAGCCGGTCCCCGCTCGGCGTGAGCGGGCCTGCGGCCGGCCTCACCACGTTGGTCCTGGGCGCCATGACCGACCTGGGCAGTTTCGAACTGGTGCTCTGCGCGGTGATGCTTTCCGGCCTTATTCAGATCCTGCTCGGCTACCTGCGGGCGGGCATCATCGCCTACTACTTCCCGAACACGGTGATCCACGGCATGCTCGCGGGTATCGGCATACTCATCATCCTGACCCAACTGACCCATGGCGTGGGCTACGACAAGCCGGTGGAAAGCGTGGAGGAATACCACTGGACGGATCTGCGGGCCATGCTGGACCATATCACCCCGGGTGCCGTGGTAACGACCCTGACATGCCTGGTGTTGATGCTGATCTGGGAACGCCCCTTCGTGAAGAATAACCCGGTATTGAAGGTGATCCCCGGCTCCATGCTGGCGGTGGTGGCCGGCGTGGTGCTTGGCCAGCTGTTCATGGGACACCCCCTCCTCCACATCAGTGCGGAGCACTTCGTGAACATCCCGGACATCAATGGGCTGTCCGACCTGCCACGTCCGGACTGGGCCGGATCCATGGACCCTCGTGTTTGGCGGATCGCAGGGACCATCGCGGTGGTGGCCAGCCTCGAAACGTTGTTGTGCGTGGAGGCCACGGACAAGATGGACCCTTGGAAGCGGGTGACACCGGCCAACCGGGAACTCCATGCGCAAGGTATCGGCAACATCGTGAGTGGCCTGCTCGGCGGCCTCCCGCTGACCCAGGTGGTGGTACGCAGTTCGGCGAACATCCAAACCGGTGGGCGCACCAACCTGGCCGCCGTGGTCCATGGCCTGCTGATCCTGGCGGCGGTACTTCTGTTCCCTGGCGTGTTGCGCATGGTGCCGTTGTCCAGTCTGGCGGCCGTGCTCTTCCTGGTGGGTTACAAACTGATCAAGCCGGCGCAATTCGTGGCGATGTGGAACCAGGGTTCCATGCGCTTCCTTCCCTTCGTGATCACCGTGATCGGCGTGGCCTTCATCGGCTTGCTCAACGGTGTCCTCATGGGCCTTACCGTCTCCATGCTCCACATCCTTTGGAAGAATTACCGGGTCCCCTACCATTTCGACCCGTACAAATACCGGCCGGGCATGCCCATCCACATCCAGCTGAGCGAGGATGTGACCTTCCTGAACAAAGCGGGCATCAAACGCACCTTGGGCGAACTGCCCAACGACTGCCGGGTGGTGATCGACGCCAGCCGGACCATGGATCTGGACCTCGATGTACGCGAGATCATCGACGAATTCCTGAGCACGGCCGGAGGCCGGAACATCCGATATGAACTGGTGGGCTACGACCAACCCGCCTCAAAACCGCCGGGCGTGGGTGATCTTGCCCAAGCCGTGCGCAACTTCGCCCTCAGCGGACGCTGAACCGACTTTCCTCTCCCCGAAGAACCAACCCGCCTCCAACCCGATGGAATCCTACTTGCAACTCCTCCGCAACAACAAGGCCTGGGCCGAAGAAATGACCACCAAGGACCCGGGATTCTTCGCCCGGCTGGTGGACATCCAGAACCCAGAATTCCTCTGGATCGGATGCAGCGACAGCCGTGTCCCGGCCAACGAGGTCACCGGCACCATCCCGGGGCAGATCTTCGTACACCGGAACATCGCCAACATGGTGGTGAACACCGACCTCAACATGCTCAGCGTGTTGGAGTACGCGGTGAACATCCTGAAGGTGAAGCACGTGATCGTATGCGGGCATTACGGATGTGGCGGGGTGAAGGCCGCCATGAGCAGCCAGTCCATCGGGGTGATCGACACCTGGCTCCGGAACATCAAGACGGTGTACCGGCTTCATAAGGAGGAGGTGAACGCGATCCAGGAGGCCGATGCCCGGTTCGACCGGATGGTGGAGCTGAACGTGATCGAGCAGGTGCAGAACCTGGCGAAAACGGCGATCATCCAGCGTGCCTGGGCACATCGCGCAGGTCCACACCTCCATGGCTGGGCCTACCGCCTGAGCGATGGTATCGTGAAACCACTGATCGAGATGGCCGCCGGGGCGGAGATGGACCCCATAGACCAATACAGCAACCTGGTCTGAGCGGGTGGGAGGCACGCAGGGCGATGGCTTTCCGGACCCGCAGCGGGCCGGGCTCTGGGCCTGATGAAGGGGTCCGTACGCCCAGGGTGTGACGGGCATCACACAGGGGTGGCGCCCGGTCAGGTATCTTAGCGGCCCAGCAACCGTGTACCATGTCCAACGCCATCTTCCACGTCCCCGCCCCCACCAACGAACCCGTTCTGAGCTACGCACCCGGCACACCTGAGCGCAAAGCATTGCAAGCCGAGGTGGACCGGCGCATGCGCACCCGGATCGACGCGCCGATGTGGATCGCCGGCCATGCCATTGAAACGGCCGACGTGCGCAAGATGAGCCCACCGCACAAACACGCGCACAACCTGGGCTCCTCGCACCATGGCGAGGCCAAACACGTGCGTGCCGCCATCGACGCCGCACTGAAGGCCAAGGCCCAATGGGAGAACATGCCGTTCGAGCATCGCGCGGCCATCTTCCTGAAGGCCGCCGACCTGCTCGCGGGTCCATACCGTGCGCAGATCAACGCGGCCACCATGCTGGCCCAAGGCAAGAACGCCTACCAAGCGGAGATCGACAGTGCCTGCGAGCTGATCGACTTCCTCCGCTTCAACGTACACTACGCCCAGCAGATCCACCGCGATCAACCGACCAACGGCCCAGGCATCTGGAACCGGGTGGAGTACCGGCCTTTGGAGGGCTTCGTGTTCGCCCTTACCCCCTTCAACTTCACGGCCATCGCGGGCAACCTGCCCAGCAGTGCGGCCCTGATGGGCAACACCGTGGTGTGGAAATGCGCGGACAGCCAGTGTTACAGCGCACAGGTATTGATGGAAGTGTTCATGGCCGCCGGTCTGCCAGCGGGGGTGATCAACCTGATCCATGTGAGCGGTCAGGTGGCAGGCGACATCATCTTCAAGCATAAGGACTTCGCGGGCATCCACTTCACCGGCAGCACGGGCGTGTTCCGCCAGATCTGGAAGACCATCGGCGAGAACCTACCGCTATACCGGAGCTACCCGCGTATCGTGGGCGAGACGGGCGGCAAGGACTTCGTGCTCGCACACCCCAGTGCCGACCCCAAAGTGGTGGCCACCGCCCTGAGCCGTGGCGCCTTCGAATACCAAGGACAGAAGTGCAGTGCGGCCAGCCGCGCCTACATCCCCGAGAGCCTGTGGCCTGCCGTGAAGAAGGAGCTGCTCGCCGACCTCGCCGACATGAAGATGGGCGACCCGCGCGAGTTCTCGAACTTCGTCGGTGCGGTGATCGACGAGAAGAGCTTCGACAAGATCGCCGGGTACATCGATGGATTGAAGAAGGACAAGAAGAACATCCAGATCATCGCTGGGGGGAAGTACGACAAGAAGATCGGTTACTTCATCGAACCCACGGTGGCCGTGACCAAGGACCCCAAGAGCACCACCATGTGCGAAGAGATCTTCGGCCCGGTGCTCACCATCCATGTGTACAACAGTGCCCGATGGACCGAAACGTTGAAACTCATCGACAGCACCAGTGAATACGCCCTCACCGGTTCGGTGATCAGCAACGACCGCGCGAGCATCATCGAAGCCAGCGACGTGCTGCGGCATGCAGCGGGCAACTTCTACATCAACGACAAGCCCACGGGGGCGGTGGTGGGGCAACAACCCTTCGGCGGCGGGCGAGGCAGCGGCACCAACGACAAAGCCGGCAGCTACCTCAACCTGATCCGCTGGGTCAGCCCCCGCACCATCAAGGAGACCTTCAACCCGCCGACGGACCATCGGTACCCGTTCCTGGGATGAACACGGTCGGCAGCAGGCAGGGCTGGGTCTGATCATTGGTGGGGGCACCGTTGGGGCGACCCACTGGATCGCTTCTACGGTTCCCCGGAAGAAGATCCGGCCCAGCCCTGCCTGCCGCCGACTGGAACTTTCTGACCCTCAACCGCGTAGGAACGCACGTCCGGCCCCTCTCCCCGGCGCATTCCTATCCGTGGAACTCCGTCCGAAACGCACCAAGCATAAAGTACTCTACACGGTATATGCGGCGCTGTTGCTGCTCTGCATCGCCGTTATCGTCATCGTTCACCGCAACGAGCGAAAAGCCTTGGTGGGCCAGGGGATCACCCAGCTCCGAAGCATCACCACCACCCTCGCAGGCGAACTTGGTGCGAACAACCTGCGCGCCCTGGTGGAGCGTTACGACAGCCACGGGCTGGTGATCAAGAACACCCAGGATGCCCGGTACTACGTGCTGCACGAGCGTTTGCGGGGCACGGCGGAAAGGAATGGGCTGCAGGCCCCCCTGGAGCTGGTGATCCACGACGAACGCAAGCAGGAACTGCAGGTGATCGTGACCTCGGAGGTGCGGCCACGGTTCCGCGAACGATGGGCGGGCGACCAAGGTGAGCTGCTCAAAGCCTACGGCCGTGTAGGCAGCATGGAAATGGGTACAGGGGACCAGCGCGAGCTGGTGGCCTTCGACGTGCTCAACGAAGCCAACGGCAACGTGGTGGGCATGGTGGTGGCAAGGGCACCGGCGAACCAGCAGGGGGCGGCCACCGCCTCGTTGTTCCGCAACATCGGCATCGCCACGGTCTTGTTCGGCTTGGTGGGGGTCCTCCTATTCCGTTACGTGGGGCGTTGGCTCAAGGCGGACGAAGAGGCCCAACAACGGCTCAAAGCACGTCATGAGGACATCAGCGACAGCATCGCTTACGCCGGCAAGATCCAGCGTTCGTTGGTGCCATCGGCCCTGGTATACGATGAGCTCTTCGCCGACTCCTTCGTGTTCGACCGACCCAAGGATGTGGTGAGTGGCGACTTCCATTGGGTGTACCGGGTGGATGCGGACACCTGTTTCGTGGCGGCTGCGGACTGCACCGGCCATGGCCTGCCGGGCGCCATGATCGCTGCGATCGGCTGTTCCACGCTGAACGAAGTCGTGCCGCAGAACGCCCACAAGGACCCCTCGGAGATCCTCTCCATCCTCCATACGCGCATGATGTCCACCCTGCACCAGCAAGGGAAGCAGCGCGGCGCAGGCGATGGCATGGACGTGGCACTGTGCCGTGTGGACCGCGCGGGGAATGAGATCCTCTTCGCCGGTGCGTATAGACCGTTGTATTGGCTGCACCAGGGACAGCTGAGCGTGATCAATGGCGACCGCAAGCCCGTGGGTGGAGGCCACATGGGCGAGGAACGGCGCTTCACCACCCACAAGCTGGCGTACAGCCCGGGCGACCGGATCTACCTGTTCAGCGATGGCTACGTGGATCAATTCGGTGGTCCGGAGCGTAAGCGGTTCATGAACAGCCGACTACAAGAGCTGATCATGGCCCACCGACACCTGGGGCTGAAGGAACAAGCCACGGTGATCGAACGCGCCTTCCTGGACTGGAAGGGCCCCATCGAGCAGATGGACGACGTCTGCATGCTGGGTTTGGCTGTTTGAGCCCCCCCTGCCCAAGGTCTGAGGACAACACCGTCATCCCCGGTATTCGCCGCCTATGGCCACATCCTCCTATCTTTGGACGATGCCCGGACGGGCGGATAGAATTCGCATGGCAACGAAAGCAGAGCTGATCACCAAGCTCGAGGAGATCATGGCGCAGGAGGATGTGGAGACCGCATCCGAGGCCGTTGAAGGTGTTAAAGAAGCGTACGAGGCCCTGGTGGTCGCCGGGCAGCAGCAGGCAACAGCCGAGCACGTACCGGAAGGCACCACCACCGAGGAGGCACCACCACCAACGGAAGCCCTTCCCATCGCCATTGAATCGGCCCCGTTGCAGGACGAGGACGACAAGCGCTTCAAGCAACTGCTGGACGCTTTCAATCAGCGGGTGAACGACATCCGCCGAAAGCGGCAGAAGGAAGAAGCGGACAACCTCGAGGCCAAGAAGGCCATCATGGAGGAGCTGAAGACGCTGATCGCGGGCGAGGAGAACATCGGCAACGCCTTCCAGCGTTTTGCGGAACTACAGGAGAAATGGAAGACCATCGGGCCTATTCCGCAGCAGTACTACCGCGACCTGCAGAACGACTATTCCCATCTCCGGGACGAGTTCTTCTACCATATCCGCATCTACAAGGAGCTGCGCGACCACGACCTCCGCAAGAACACGGCGCTGAAACAGGCCCTGATCAGCGATGTGGAGAGCCTGGCGCAGAAGGACAGTGTGAAGGAGTTGGAACACGGCGTGAAGGAATACCAGGAGAAATGGCATTCCATTGGTCCGGTGGTGCGCGAAGAATGGGAGGCCATCCGTGATCGGTTCTCCACGGCCACACGCACCATCTACGACAAGATCCACGAGCACTACCGTGCCCGCCGGACGGAGCATGAGGCCAACCTCGCGGCCAAGCAGGTGCTGGTGGACAAGGTGAAGGCGATCACCGACCAGCTCAACGACGCAGTCACCAAGGAATGGAAGGTGGTCACCGATCAAGTACTGGAGTTACAGAACTCCTGGAAACACATCGGATTCGCCACGAAGAAGGACAATGAACGCATCTGGAAGGAGTTCCGGGCGGCGTGCAATGTGTTCTTCGATATGAAGAAGGCGCACTTCGACAAGCTGAAGGACCAGTACAAGGATGTGCGCGAGAAGAAGCAGGGGTTGCTGGAAGAAGCCCTGAAGCTGAAGGACAGCACCGAATGGCGCCAAACGGCCGACAAGCTGAAGCACTTGCAGCAGCAGTGGAAGGAGGCCGGTAGTGCGGGACCGCGGGACGAGAACCGGCTATGGAGCAAGTTCCGCGAGGCTTGCGACGCCTTCTTCCATGCCCGCAAGGTCACCTTCGACAAGATGGACGCCGAGCAAGCCGTGAACGTTCAGGCCAAGGAGGCGTTGGTCAGCGAGATCGAAGCCTTCGTGCTCAGTGGTGATCGCAACAAGGACGTGGAGGCCCTTAAAGCGTTCTCGACCCGTTGGATGAACAGCGGGCGCGTATCCCCCAAGTTGTACGACGCCTTCAGTGAACGGTATCGCGCCGCACTGGACAAACATTACGGCCAGTTGAAGTTGGAAGGCGATGAACGCCGCCGCATGCAGTTCCAGGACCGGGTGGATGAGATGAAGTCCGGCCCTGATGGGCGCTTCCACCTGGAGAAGGAGAGTCGCTTTGTGAAGCGTAAGATCGAGGAGCTCGAGGCCGAGATGCGCAGCATGGAACGCAACATGGGCATGTTCAGCTTCAAGAGCGCCAGCGGCGAAGCCATGAAGAAGGACATGGAAAAGAAGATCGAGAAGCTGGGCCGCGATGTGGAGCGCTTGAAGGGCCAACACCGCGAGTTGCTGAAGGAGTTGCGGTAAGCACCACGCGCTGTCGGGGTGGATGTGATACCTCGCCCTTGGCGGTGCGCTTACCTTGCACCCATGTGGCATCGCTGGCACTTGGCCTTCGTTATTTCGATCGCTTGTTCCTCCACGGACCGGTCCGGTAGGGACCCGGCGGCGGACCATCGACCCACCGGCACCCCAGTGAACGTTACCGACCTCTTCGGCCAATGGGTGGACCATCAAGACAACGGACGCACCCAGGTGCACGAGCACTGGTCCCGTAGCGCGGATGGCACACCTTCGGGCTTGGGGTTCGTGCTTTCGGGGCAAGACACCATCCACATCGAACACATCGCCCTGCTCACCGTCAGGGACACGTTGCACTATGCGGTGAGCATTGGTCGCCATGGTGGGCAAGCCACCCTGTTCAAGCTGGTACACGACCGCGATAGTCTGGTATTCACGAACCCGACGCATGACATGCCACAGCGCATCGTCTATGTACCCCAAGGGCCCGAAGCATGGCACGTGATCGTCAGTGGCACACAACAGGGACACCGCGCCGAGGATCACTACCACTTCGAGCGGGTCCGGCAGGAAGACCAGACACCATGATGGGGTGGAAACATGAACCGCTGCGGGAACGGGTCCGTACCCTACTGCTCGGTGGATCGGTCTTGGTGATGATCGGGCTGATCTTCTACCTGGGTGCCCGTTCGGAGCGTAGCGGCTTCATTCGGGAGGTGGTGGATCCAGGTTTCCGGAAATTGAGCGATCCGGTGCTCAACGCCTTCCGAGGGCGCCCTCCTGCGGTCGCACGCATGATGTTGACCCTGGAACCTGCAGCCCTGGACAGCCTTGAGGCGCGCAGCGAACGCGCCTTTCGCGATCGGCACCTGGACCCGGCCAACAACCAGCCTCTACCGGCACAGATGGAGATCAACGACCATGTACGTACGGTGCAGGTCATGCTTCACGACGGGCCGCTGCTCACCGGCATACCGCGACAATGGCCGATACAGGTCCTTGCCGCCGTCGGCGACACCATCCTGGGTCTACGGACCTTCGACCTGATCCCCCTCGTCGATGAAGCCCCCCTCTGGTCGATCCTTCACCAGGCCATCCGGTCGGACCAGGGCCTTGCCGCCATGGGTGCGGGCATCGCCGAGGTGTCGGTGAACGGGCGAGCTTCAGCCCTTCACGTCCTATTCGGCCAGCCGGACAACACCGCGTTCGCGGCATGGTCGCACGGCAGTGGCCCTGTGCTCCGGTTCGACGACGGCTTGTACAGGACCGCGACCATGGCCATGGACGAACGGGGGTTCCCCAGCCTCTCACCACCTCAAGGGGATTGGCTCTCGGCCCCACTGCTTGTCCAAGGGGCCGACGACGCACTCCGAGCCAACCGTGCGCGACAAGCGATCGGTCGCATGGAAGGATTCAGATCGGGTAAGCTGATGGCCTCACAGGTCTTCGCCCCGTATGAACTTGCGAAGAGCATGGCCCTCTGCGACCTGTTGGGCGTGGCCGCTGCATTGGACTGGTGGAACCTGCGCTTCCTGGTGGATAGCACCACGGAACAACTGATCCCACTCCCCCAGCACATCACCACACACGCGCCCATCTCCGCGACCCTGGCAGAAGAAGCCCTGGCCCGTGTTTCCGCCCCCCCCGGACGCGAATTCGTGGATCGGGCACTGAGCGACCCACTGATCCACGACCTGTACCTCACCTATCTCGACAGCTTCTCGACCCCGGGATGGTTGGAAGTTGTTCGGGCGCGTACGGAACCACAATGGGCGCGAACCCGGGCGGTGATCAATGCGGAAAAACCACGGGTCGACCTCGACTTCGCCATTGTGGAACATGACCGGCAGGTGATCCGCCAGGCCTTGCATCCGAAGAACCTGGCACTGGCGTACGTGACTGACACCTTGGTGGCCACGGACGGTGTGGTGATCGCCAACGTGCATGCCCTGCCCCTGTTGGTGACGGGAGTGGTGCTCAGCACCGGCGACACCACCCGGTTCCAGACACCGTTGAGACTGGCGCCGCGCCTGCGAGACCAACCGCTCCGGTACACGTACCTCCCCATGAGCGTACCCGGAAGTCCACGGGAAGTCATCGTGAAGCTGAATTCCACCGTGGCACCGCGCTCCGTTCGGATCCGCACCTGGAGCAGCTTTGGCGCCAACTGACCTCCAACAAAGGATCCCTGCATTACATTCACCGCTGATACCAAAACCAACGCACATGGGAATGCTCAAGGAGTTCAAGGAATTCGCGATGAAAGGCAACCTGGTCGACATGGCTGTCGCCTTCGTCATGGGTGGTGCCTTCGGCAAAGTGACCTCATCGTTCATCGACGGTATGGTGATGCCCTTGATCGGGCAATTCACTGGTGGGGTGGACTTCAATAACAAGAAATTGGTGCTGACCCAAGCGGCGGCGGAGGTGAAGGATGCGAGCGGCACCGTGGTGACTCCGGCCGTGGCCGAAGTGGCCGTGAAATGGGGCACGTTCGTTACGGTGGCGATCGAATTCCTGGTGATCGCCTTCGTGATGTTCATGGTGATCAAGGCCATCAACAAGATGAAGAAGAACGAGCCTGCCCCCCCGCCGCCAGGCCCCAGTGCTGAGGAGAAGCTCCTGATGGAGATCCGCGATGCGCTGAAGAAGTAACGTAGCGGGCGACCGCAGTACCTGTCAGGGCCACCTCGCACGAGGTGGCCCTGCTCATTTCGGCTGATGGTCGCCCGAACGAAGATCGTGCGGACCATGCCCGCGGATCGTGCCCATGCCCAAGGGTCAATGATCCGGGTGGAAGCCACCGGACCTGGGATCGAAGAGCAGACCCTCCGCGTTGAACACGCGCTGAAGGATCCCGGAGGTGCGCGCCTCGGTCGTCGTACCCACCCATGCTCGCCGGTCGTGGAGCAGGAGCATCCGGTCGCAAAGATCCAGCGCGGTCTGTAGGTCGTGCGTGGAGAGCACGATGGCTTTCCCGCGGGTGCGGGCCAGATCCCGCAGGGTCCGGAGAAGGCGTACCCGGTTCACCAGATCGAGGAAGGCCATGGGTTCATCGAGGAGCATCACGGGTGTATCCTGTGCCAAGGCACGGGCCACCATCACCCGTTGCGCTTCACCATCGCTGAGTTGCTGCAACGATCGTGTGGCGAACCCTTGTACATCCAAGGCCTGCATGGCCTCCTCCACCGACCGCTGATCGGCGGCCCGGGAATACCCGAAATGGCCGGTCCAGGGTTGTCGTCCAAGGGCCACGATGGTGCGTACATCGAGCAGTCCGGCCTGCGGCCTTCCGGTAAGGACCACGGCGATGCGGCGCGCCCGCTCCGCAGCGCTCAGGTGCGCCAGGTCGTGGCCCTCGGCGCGCACGGAACCGCCCAACGGGGTGTGCAAGCCCGCCAGTGTACGCAACAACGTGGACTTGCCACCGCCGTTCACGCCGATCAGCGCCACCAGTTCACCGGCGCGGAAGTCCAGGTCCATGCCCTCGACCAACACCTTGGCACCATGGCCGATGGTGAGCCCCTGGGTGCTCAATGGATGGTTCATGCGGTACGGGCCCAACGTTTTCCGCTCCACAGCACCCAGGCCACCACGGGCGCTCCCAAGAGTGAGGTAACGGCATTCAACGGAAGCCCGGAAACACCAGGGAGTTTCACCAACAGGCCACAGAAAAGAGCGAGCGCCGCACCGGTGAGCATGGTGACGGGGAGCAGCACGGCATGGTCGCTGGTGCGGCACAGGCCGCGTGCCACGTGGGGTGTGGCCAGGCCGAGGAACGCGACCGGACCGCAGAACGCCGTGACGGTACCCGCGAGCAGGCCGGTCACCCACATGATGGTACGGCGCATGCGCGCAACCGGCACCCCCAAGCTCGCCGCGTAGTCATCGCCCAACAACAGTGCATTCAATGGCTTCATGCACCCGATCGCGCCGGCCAGGCCGATGACCACCGGCAAGGCGAGCCACACCATCCGTTCGTTCACCACCCCGTTGAACGAGCCCATGCCCCAGAGCACGTACCCTTTCAACGCATGGTCCGGTCCCGCCACTTGTAGCACATCGATGATGGCACCACAGAGGTAGCCCACCAGGATACCTACGATGAGCAACGCGACACCATCACCCATGCGTCGATCGGCAAGCATGATCAGGGCCAGGGCCACCATGGCCCCGACGAAAGCCCCCACCACCACGGCCATCTCCGCCGGTAACGCGGCCAGCAGCCACAGCGGACTGGCGAGCATGACGATGGCCACGCCCAAGCTGGCGCCAGAACTGAGGCCGAGCACGGATGGGCCCGCGAGGGGGTTGCGGAAGAGCGTTTGCATGAGCAGGCCGCAGGTGGCCAGGCCGCTGCCCGCCAGCACCGCGGTCAAGGCTTCGGGCAGCCGCACCCCGCGCACGATACGCGCGGCCCCCGCCCCACCCTCACGGGCCATGAGCGCCTCCCACACCTCGGCCGCGGAAATGGGAACCGAACCCAACAGCAAATGCAGGGCGAACAGAAGCGAACAGGCCAGTAGCAACACCACCATCAGCACCTTGTTCCGCACCCCCATGGGACTAAAGTAGGACCGCATCGCGGTACCGGACCGACGATGGTACGCCGCACACCCCCGATACGGACCCGGCCTGCGTTCTGGGCATCGCGCTATGCCGCGTTGAGTTCCTTCTCATAAACCTGATATCGCTTCCAGACCACCGCTCCCAAACGCTCCAATTCGGCGCGCATCCGGGTGTTGCGCTCCATCACCAGATGGCTGTCGAGATGCGTGAACCCACGTTGGCGGGCAGCCTCGAACAAGGTGATGCCAAGGGCCGCCGTGAGACCCCGCCCTTGGAGATCGGGCCGTACAGCACCCAGCAGCAGGTCGAGCTGCCGCGAACGCTTCATGGCGCGGAGGATATGGAGGAAGCCCAACGGGAACAATCGGCCCTTGGCCTTGCGCAACCCTTCACTCATGTCGGGGCTGGCGATCACGAAGGCCACGGGGTCGCCCTTGCCATCGGCGATCAGGTGGACCAGTCGGGGATCGAGGATGAACATGTACTTCTTCGCCAGGGCGTGCATCTCGGGCTCGCTCATCGGCATGAAGCCGAGCAGATCGCCATAGGACGCGTTCACCAAGCGCAGCACCGGCACCACCCACGGTTTCAGTGCTCCTTTGTTGTGGATCGGCACCCGATGCAAGCCCAGGCCCTGGAGGCACCGATCGGCAATGGCGGAATAGCTCTCCGGGAGCTGATCGGGGATATCCATACGGTAGCTCACCATACCCTCGAACGGGGTGTATCCGCAGGCTTCCACCATGGCCGGGAGCCAGCTGGGGTCGGATGGTGTGGCGATCACCGGTAGGTGCTCGAAACCCTCCACCTGCAAGCCTTGGGGGTCCTTATCGCTGAACCCGAAAGGACCGATCATGCGATCCATGCCTTGATCTCGGGCCCAATCCTCCACCACGCCGATCAACGCATGCACCACGCGGAAGTCGCGCACGCTGGCCAATTGGAAGAACCGTGCGGTCCGTTCGGCCAGTCTGGCGTTGTAGCCGTGGTGCACGATCCCCATGATACGGCCTACCGGCCGCCCACCTCGCCAGGCGATCCAACGCTCCACCGTACAGGCGGCCAGTTGGGGGTTCTTCGCGGGGTCGTGCAGTTCGCGCTCGTCCATGATCAGAGGGGGCACCCCGTTGGGGCGTTGATCTGGGAGGGAAAGGGGCAGTTCGATGAAACGGCTCAACGCACGTGCGCCCTCGACCTTCCGAACCTCGATCTCGTCGAACATGCCGGAAAGATGCGATGTTGTTGCGAAATTGGCACCGATGAAGAAGCGCCCACCCAGCGGCATGGGCGGTCTGGTGTACAGCACCGACCGCAATACGCCCACGGCCCACAACCCCACCACCCTACCGCCGCAGCAGCAGGACCTGCGCATACATCTGGACCGCCTTGGTGGCAACAAGGTGGTGACACGTGTTGTTGGGTTCGTGGGGAAGGCGGGCGATCTGGAGGAACTCGGGCGAGCGTTGAAGAGCAAATGCGGGGTGGGCGGTAACACCAAGGATGGGGTGATCCTGCTGCAAGGCGATCACCGGGACAAGGTGCTAGCCTACCTTACGGAAAAGGGCTACAAGGCCAAGAAAGCCGGCGGCTGAAGACCATACATCCACACCACCCGGCTACACGTGCGCCCCAAGAACCTGACCAAAGGATGCACACGGGACCGGGGGATCATCAACACCTGACACATGAAGGCTCCCGAATGCCCCAATTGCCGAGAGGCCATGAGTCCAGGATATCTCCTCGATCACTCCCACGGTTACTTCGCCCAAGGCGCGTGGGTGGCCGGTGTACCGGAAAAATCCTTCTGGTCCGGCTTGAAGATGCGGGGCAAGCTGAAGTACCCGATCACCTCATACCGCTGCGTACGTTGCCATCTGCTGGTATCCTATGCCCACCCCGAGCCTCCGAAGTGAGCCGGGGCTAGGTTCAGGGTAGTCCACACCAGTACTCAGCCTTATCGGGATCCAGCCTGTTGAAAAGGGGGAGTTCCATGCCAGGGTTCACCAGCAGCAGGTCGTGATCATCGAGCGGGGTCAAGAAGGTGGTTCCCTCCGCGGTCAGTTCGATGTTCAGATGCTGATCGCTGACCCGGTCGACCCGTGGTTTCGCAAGGCCTTCACGCAGGAGCCCTCCCTCCCCCGCTCCGGTACGTTTGGTGAATGCGCGGATATCCATGTACCCACGCAACAGGTATTGACGGAGCAGGTCGGCACGTTTGGCGCGCCAGCTATCGCGTCCGGCGTTCACCCGCATCTCCTCCATGGCCGCGAACTGTGCCTTGGTGGGCTCCGCGTAGGTCTCTTTGAAATGAGCGTTCGGGGCCGGGTCGTTCTTCAATTCCAGGAAAAGTGGTGCGCTCTTCCCGGGCCGTACCAATACCAGTTCCTTGTCCGGAATGTAGAGCAGGAACTTCTCGCCGGCCTCCGTAGGAATATATCCATGGTACCGCTGGAACTCGCTCCACTCCTCGCGTTTACGCACCAACCCGCAACGGACCAATGGCCCGAGCGAGGCGAAGCGCCCCAGGAAATCACCCAGCTCCTCATACCCTTGTTCCCGCGACCGCTGAATGCGGTTCCATCGGGCTTCGAACACCAATGCGGACATGGTGCCAAGGTCAGATGGGAACCGGGATCCTGTGGCGGCTCGGGGGTGGGGTTACCAACAACGGGATGTTCCGCAGTGGCGCACTTCGCTCGGAATCCGTTGTCCAGCAAGGGTTCCACGCCGTGCCCACCCGCCAGTGGCAGCGGGTCCAAACTATCAACACCTCCGCTGTTGGATCAGGCCCGGACCAGCTCAGGGGACCAAGACCCGACGCACCATGTGTTGGTGGCCCCGGCGCGCCTGAATGACGTAGAGCTGCCCCTCGGCCACGGATATGGACCAGTTCGCCATGGCGGTTGGGCCGAAGTGCCGGGAGGCGACAAGCGAGCCGGTGGTTGTGAACACCGCGACCTCGATGGGCTCCGGACCTCCGCTACGGATCAACAGGCCGATCCTGCCCGCGTCGGCCATGGGCAACAAGATCAGTGACGGCTGCTCATCGATCCCGTCAATGGACGTGGTGACCACACAATTCACTGGATCCAACCGGTTGGGCAAGCCAGGGGTGGCACACCCGATCACGAAGTCGGCATCGTTGTTGTCCGTATCCATGCCATCAGGCCATCTGCTCAGGCTCACACCATCGTCCACGTTCGAATCCTCTGCGGTGGTTCCACTGCCTTCGGTATAGCCGGGCACCGCCCCTCCGTAGCTCAGCATGTCCCAGACGGTCCCATCCACGTTGGACCTCAGTGCTATGGCGTCGGGCGATCCGTTCTGGATCAGGTTGGTGGCAGGTATCGCCACATGATCACAATTCAGGGTGAGGCCTTCGTTGGCACAGATCACGAAATAGTCGTTGGGAGCCAAAGGGGGCCATGCCGGGTTTTGAATGGTCAGATACTCCACCGCTCCGCCCGCATTGCCATTGATCAGGACCACTTGTAGGTACTGGAGTGGGAAGGGTGATGTTCCCACGTTCTTGATCTCCAGGAATTCGGCATTGTCCGTACCGACCTGATCCATGTCCACCTCGTTGATCACAACCTGGGCCTGGAGCGCGAACGACAGGTGGAGGATCGAGCCAGCGAGCAGGACTTGGCGGGCAGCACGCGTCTTCATGGCAAGGATCATTAAGGGATCATGAAGTTATCTTTCTTCCGGAGAATCATGCCTCCGGGATGTATGATCTTGCGCCACTGAACAGGGCCATAACCATCAGACCATGGGAACAACGACGTACCAGAAGTGCCGTGCATCGGTGGCGGTTACGCTCCCTGTGTCCTGTTCGTGCTGGTGGTGGATCCTGTGCATGTGCGGCCTCGTTCCACCGATGCACGGCCAGGTCAACATCACCACAGGGTCCTATTTCCAGGGTTTCGGCACCACGGACATCACCTCCTGGACCAATAACGTCACCTTTCCGGGCTGGTACCGCTCCTCCGGCACCTTCGCAGGCCACGAGAACATCACCAGCGCCTTGCCGTCGAACACCGGAGGGTTCTACACCTACGAGTGCAATGGCAACAACGACCAAAAGATCGGTTCGCGGGCCAGCAGCAGTGCATCGAACATCCGGTACGGCGTGGTGTTCCGTAACCAAACGGGGTTTCCGATACGGAGCATCAGGGTAAGCTACACGGGCTACCAGCTTTCCCTGGCGCAGAACGGAGGTGCGCCGAACACCATCTCCTTCGATCTCGTGACCTCGAACAGCGTTCCCAGCATCACGGCCAGTGCCACCGGTTCGGTGAGCGCGTTGAACTTCAGTCCGCTGATGAGCAGTCCCTCGGGTGGCTCCAGTCAACTGCAGAGCTACCCCTGCACCCATTCGACCGCGATCACGGCGTGTTTCGCACTGGCCACGCCCTTGGCCGTGAACAGCTACATCCTCCTGCGGTGGACCGACATCGACGACACCAACAACGACCACCACATGGCCATCGATGATGTGCAGGTCGACTTCGACATCACCGGCACGGGGTGCTCCCTGCTCCTGCCGATCACGTTGCTTGGTTTCGATGCGGTTCCGGAGGGCGATCGGGTGAACCTGGAATGGGCGACCGCGATGGAGAAGGACAACGCGCGTTTCGTCGTGTACCGGGGGTCGACCCCGTTCGCGCTGGCACCGATCGTCCAGCGCCCTGGCGCCGGGGACTCGTACCAGGTACGGCGCTACTACGATGAGGACCTCGCCCCCCTACCGGGCCTTTCCTACTACCGCCTGCAACAGGTGGATCATGATGGCGGTTCAACCTGGTCGGATGTGGTGGTGGTGCAGCGCGGTGCTTCACCGGACGAGCCACATCCCTACCCGAACCCGTCCAGCGATGGCCGGTATACGCTGATGTCCGATCCGGAAGAGGCGGTGGAACTGGAGGTGTTCGATGGTCGTGGGCGTCGGATACGGCACTACGCCGGATCCGGTGGCGGGATCGGGATCGACCTTTCGGATCAACCTGCGGGGGTATACCTGCTGCGCTACACCGCCGGAGCCGACCGCAGCCATTCGGTGCGCTTGGTGAAGGCGGACGGTGGAATGTGACCCACGTCCGACCGTATGGACTAGGAACCACGCCGAACAACCCGTTATACCACTTCGCAATGAAGCGTAGGCTCTAGAGATGCGAAGGGATCTTTTGGGTACCTCGTTGAACCTCGTTCCGGCGGCGTTCATGAGAAAGAAGCACAGCGGTCATCGCTTGCTCTCATTCGCCCATACTTTGTTGCTCCTCTGTCGAATACTTCGATCCAGTATCCTCTCTTCGGAGCGCCTCGTCTGGACGAATGATAGCGGCGCGCGCCATCCGTTCGAGGTTCTTCGAGGCACCCTTTTCGCTGGACGATACGGCGGGGTCGTTGCAACGCCGAAGGTGTGGACCATAGGGAGCAGAGCTGCCGATGGCCGTTGCTACGGAACGATCACGACGGAGAAGTCATGTGGTCAAGACCAAGCGGATCGGCCCACTCCTTCGTGCGAAGTGGTATAACGGCCACCACGGGTAAAGCGATCCCTGCGACCGACGGCACCTGTCGGGTGGAAGGAACATCGGCCCCTGGGCAGGTGGATAATTGGCGGATCAGTACCGCGCCAGCTGCTCTACGGCTGCCTTCAGTCTGCCCTTCGGGAGGAAACCCTGTTCCAGGGGAATGGCGAAAGGCACCGGTGTGTCCCAGCTAGCCACGCGCACGATCGGTGCGTCGAGGTGCTCGAAGGCATGCTCCGCGATGAGGGCCGCCAGTTCCCCGCCGAAGCCAGCGGTCAGCGTATCCTCGTGTAGCAACAACACCCTGCCGGTCTTCCGTACACTAGCCAGGATGGACTCCACATCGAGCGGTACCAAGGTGCGCAGGTCGATGATCTCGATATCGAGCCCGGTCCCTTGCTGCGCCTCCACGGCCCAATGCACCCCCATTCCGTAGGTGATGATGCTCAAGGCCGAACCTTCACGCACCACGCGAGCCTTGCCGAAGGGGATGCGGTACGGCTGTTCCGGTACGGCGCCGTTGATGCTTCGGTACATGGCCTTGTGTTCGAAGAACATCACCGGACCGGGGTCGTCGAAGGCCGCCATCAGCAGGCCCTTGGCGTCGTACGGGTTGCTGGGGTAGGCCACTTTGAGCCCGGGGGTCTTCACGAACCACATCTCGTTGCTCTGGCTGTGGAAGGGCCCGGCTCCCACCCCCGCACCGGTCGGCATCCGTACCACCACATCGGCGTTCTGCCCCCAGCGGTAGTGCACCTTCGCCAGGTTGTTGCAGATCTGGGTGATGCCCTCGCTGACGAAATCGGCGAACTGCATCTCCATCATGGCCTTCATGCCCTTGATGCTGAGGCCCAGGCCAACCCCGAGGATGGCGCTCTCGCACAGTGGGGTATTGCGCACCCGATCCTTGCCGAACCGTTCCACGAATCCTTCGGTGATCTTGAACGCACCACCGTACTCGGCGATATCCTGCCCCATGAGCACGAGGCCACCATGGCGTTCCATGCTTTGGGCAAGGCCTTCCTGGATGGCATCGATCATGCGCTTCTCGGGGGCGCCGGACATGGCCGGTTCCGCTGGTAATGCAGCAGGTCGACCCGGTGGGTCGATGCTGCCGGTGCCACGATCGATGTCCGCGTACACGTCGCTCTCTTCCCGTTCCTTCACCGGCACGGGTTCGGGCTCCTCGAACGCATGCTTCAGGTCTTCCTCGATACCTTGCTTCAGGCGGGTCCGGATCTCGTCGCGCTTGGCGATGCTGAGCACACCGGTCTTCAGGAGCCATGCTTCGAAATTGGCCACGGGGTCCTTCCGCCCCCATTCCTCGAACAGCTCCTGGGGCACGTACTTGGTGCCACTGGCCTCCTCGTGCCCACGCATCCGGAAGGTGATGCACTCCACCAGGATGGGGCGCGGGTTCTCGCGCACACTATCGGCCAGCCGGGCGATGTTGTCGTAGACCTCGAGGATGTTGTTACCCGCGATCTGCACCCCTTCGATGCCGTAGCCGATGGCCTTGTCCACGAAGCTCTTCATGCGGAACTGCTCGCGGCTGGGCGTGCTGAGGCCGTAGCCATTGTTCTCGATGACGAACAGCACGGGCAGGTCCCACACGGCGGCCGTGTTCACGCTCTCGTGGAAATCGCCCTCGCTGGTGGCGCCATCGCCGGTGAATACGATGGTGCAGCGGTTCTCCTTCTTGAGCTTGTGCGCTAACGCGATGCCATCGGCAATGCCCAGCTGCGGGCCGAGGTGGCTGATCATACCCACCACCTTATGCTCCTGGCTACCGAAGTGGAAGCTGCGCTCGCGCCCCTTGCTGTACCCGGTGGCCTTGCCCTGCCACTGGGCGAAGAGCTTCCTGAACGGCATGTTGCGCGTGGTGAACACACCCAGGTTGCGGTGCATGGGCAGGATGTACTCATCGTCATGCAGCGCCATGGTGGCGCCCACGCTGATGGCCTCCTGGCCGATGCCACTGAACCACTTGCTGATCTTGCCCTGGCGGAGCAGGCTCAGCATCTTCTCCTCGATGATGCGTGGGTAGACCAGCTTCTCGTAGGTGCCGATCAGGAAAGCATCGCTGTGGGCGCCGCGCTCGAAGTGGAGCTGGCGGTCTTCGGTGGTGATCGTGGACATGAGGGGGGAGCGGCTTGGCCGACGGGGCAAAGGTATCGGGGTGGCCGGTGAGTTGCGAGGTGGGAAGCCCCGGTTGTCCGTGGTGCCTTGTCAGGAAGATGGAGCCGACCCGGTGAGCAGGGCAATGTCGATCGCCCCGTACCCTACCGCTTCGGACCACACCGTTCGCTCATCGCACCACTGGAACATGACCCGAAGAGGATCTGGAACGACACCGTTGGTATCATACCGATCGAACATCCAATACCATCCGATCCGCATGCGCTATTCCCCATGCCTTCTCCGAGAGACCACTTCCGTAGGCCGACCCCCGGCAGCTTCGCTCCATACGGTCCACACCTTCGGCGTTGTAACAGGTCCCTCGTATCGGCCGGTGAAAGGAATAGCCGCGCATCATCGGCCGCTATTGAACATCCAAATGGCATTACTTCGCCGAACGTATGCAGCCTTCGTTGGCCATCATCATCCCTTGCCTGAACGAGGAAGTGGCCCTTCCGCTCCTCCTGAAGGAGGTGGATGGGGTGCTTGCAACGTTGGATGAACGGACGCTGGTGGTGGTGGTGGACGATGGTTCCACCGATGCTACCGGACCGAACGCGCTGCGCTACCGACCGAGCGGACCACACCTGACGGTGGAGGTGATCGCCCTGCCCTACCCCATGGGCCACCAGGAGGCGATCCGCCAAGGACTGCACTTCGCTGCGGAAAGCACCGCACGGCGTTTCGTGGTGATGGATGGCGATGGCCAGGACGACCCGGCAGCGCTCCCGAAGCTGTTGGCACACCCGGGGTCGGGCATCGTGTTCGTGGAGCGCGGTCGGCGGCCCGAATCGCGGGGGTTCCGGCTCGGCTACATCCTCTACCGGGCGCTGTTCCGTGCGGTGGCCGGGCGCTCGATCAACTTCGGCAACTTCTCGCTCATCGACCGGCATGTGTTGAGCATGGTGCTGGATGGCGCCTTCGTCCATTACGCCGCCTTTCTCTCCAAACAACAGGTGCGTACGGCCACGGTGCGAAGCGACCGCCGAAAGCGGCTCGGCGGCACACCGAAAATGGGGCTTGACGACCTGAGCATGCACGCCTTCATGTCCTTGATCGAGTATAGCGACAGGCTGTTGGCCTTGTTCCTCAAGGGCTTCCTCTACCTCAGCGTCCTGTTCCTGTTGTCGGTGCTGGTCATCGTGGGCATCAAACTCTTCACCGACCTGGCGATCCCGGGCTGGGCCAGCAACCTCTCGGCCACCATGTTCAACAGCCTGTTGCTGTGCCTGGGCTTCTTCGTGATCGGGCTGATGCTCTCCAAGGGCACACAGCGAAGGGCCACACCAGGGCAGCGGCTGTACAAGCACGTAGCACGGTCGGCATGAAGTACCCGGGCACCGAGCTGGAGCTGTTCCGGCATGCGGCGAACTGGAAGCGACGATGGGCCACGGCGGTGCGGCCTTTTGTGCAGGGCCATGTGCTGGAGGTGGGCTGTGGCCTTGGTGCGAACGCGCACCACGTGTGCCACGACCGGGTCCTCAGCTACACCTTCCTGGAACCCGACGCCCACCTGTTGGCCCAGGTTCCGGAGCATGCGCACCTTCCGCCCAACACCGCACAGCGTTCGGTGCAGGGCACCAGCCGCGACATGGCGGGCGAGCGGTTCGATGCGGTGCTGTACATCGACGTGTTGGAGCACATCGAGGACGACACGGCAGAACTACAGCGTGCATACGACATGTTGAACCCCGGTGGCCACCTCATCATCCTGGTGCCCGCCTTCCAGTTCCTGTACAGCCCGTTCGACGAGGCCATCGGCCACCACCGGCGCTACGACCGCCCCCTGCTCCGTGCGCGTATGCCCGCCGGCCTCAGGATCCACCGCCTTCGGTACCTCGACAGCGCTGGGTTCCTGCTCTCCTTGGGCAACAAGCTGATGCTCCGTAGCGCGGCCCCGACACGGGCGCAGGTCCTGTTCTGGGACCGATGGATCGTGCCGCTCTCCAGGATCACCGACCCGCTTGTCGCCCATGCCTTCGGCCGTTCGTTGTTGGCGGTGGCCCAGAAGCCTTGAACCTACCTTCACCCGATGCGCCCCTCGATCGAAACCGCTCGCCTGCTGGGAATACCGGTGCGTTGGCTCGTGGTGGTGGCGATCAGCGCGGTGGTGGCATGGAACCTCTCACTGCGTTGGGAGATGCTCTTCCAACACCGCACGGAGCTGGGTGGTGTGGAACACAACGTGATCCACGGCATACAGAAGGTGATGCTCGGAAAGGCGTTGTACGAGGATCCCGAGCGGCCACCCTTCGATGTGATCCAGTACACACCGGCCTACCACGTGCTCTGCGCGGCGATCGGCAAGGTGCTGGGCCTGCACGGCGATGATGCACGGGCCGTATTCGTGCTTTCGCGGGCCGTGGCGCTGGTGCTCTGGGCGCTCATGGGGTGGTTCGTATTCCGGGCCTGCCGCGCCGGAGGCGCGAGCACGTGGAGTGCCGTGCTCGCCGCGGGGATCACCTTATGCAGCACCTGGGAACAAGCATTCTCGCGCATGGATGCCCTGGTGGGGGCCACCTCCGCGGCCACCGCATGGCTCTTCATCCGCTGGCTCACCACCGGATCGCAACGCGCCTTGACCGCAACGATGGTGGTGGCGACGATCGGTGTGTTCGCCAAACAATCGGGCGTGGTGATGGTGGCGGCGCCGCTGCTGTACCTCGCCATCGCACGGGAATGGCAACACCTCCGCAAGGCCATGGTGCCCCTGGTGCTCACCACCGCGCTCTGTTCGTTGGGCATGCTATCGCTCGGCTCGATCACCGCCATCCACCAGAACATCGTGTTGGGCCTGCGCAATGGCTTCAGTTGGATGATGTACACCGAGCTCTTCAACCCGCCCACCTACAAGTATTTCATCGGCTGGCATGTACTTGCGGTGGTGCTCGCGGTGGTCGGCTGGCGCGCACGGAACGCGCCGTTGCGGTTCATCGCCATCGCCGTACCGCTGAGCCTTGGTTTCGCCATGGCGACCGGGCTGAAGTACGGAAGCCGTCTCAACTACCTGCACGAGAGCTTGATGCTTACGTTCATCGGGACGACCTTCTTGATCCACGACCGCTCCGCCTCCACGTGGGGCCGTACCCTGGCCTGGTCGTTCGTCGGATACGGTTGCCTGTTCGCCGCCTTCCGCACCAACAGCGTGGCGGCCTGGTACCGGATGGGCCTACCGGACGCCCCCCATGTCGAGCAGCTACAAGCGGACATGGCGGTGCGCGATGTACTGATCAACGACCTGGGGCTGAAGCCGGACGAGCTGATCCTGATCACCTACCGGGAATACCTTGAGCACTTCTTCGTAGGACAGAGCGTGCTCACCCAAAAGGACATCGTGCAGTACAGCACCAACGCGCTGTTCGACTATTCAAACCTCTACCGCGCCATGTCGGACGGCACGGTGCGTTTCGTGGTTACGGATGGCTCCATAGGCCCGGTAAGTCTACTGGACAGCACCTACAGCGGGTGGTACCCGGTCCGCGAAGTCGACGGCCGCAAGATCCTGGGGCGCATCGCCCGGCCGTGACCGTTGTGCATCTTCGCACCCATGTTCCGTGGCCCGCTCACCGTGATCGCCCTTCGCCAGGGGGCGGTGATCGTGCTATACACCGTCTCGCGGGTGCTCTTCGCCTGGCTCAACAGCGGGCTGTTCCCGGAGGTGCCCATGGCCAGTTTCGTAGGCGGGGTACGCTTCGATATCAGCGCCATCGCCTGGCTCAACCTGCTGAGCGTGGCGTTGTACCTCTGGCAACCGACGCCTTCACGGAAATGGATGCGGGATCTGCAGCTGGCGGTATTCGTGATCCCCAACGCCGTGGCGCTCTTCTTCCAGTTCGTGGACCTGGGTTACTACCCCTTCAGCCAGAAGCGGAGCACGGCCGACTTCCTCCGGATCATCACCACGGGCGACGACACCGCATCGTTGGCGCCCGCGTTCCTGAAGGACTACTGGCACCTTCTCCTGATGTACCTCGGTGCCGTGGCGGCCTTGTTCTGGGCCTACCGTCTCAGCGCGCGCCATGCTGCCCCGGTGGACCGTGGCGCGTGGCGCATCGGTTGGCGGCTGATCCTGGTGGGGGCGATGGTGATCGGCACGCGTGGCGGCCTTCAACTGGTCCCCTTGCAGCCGCTGGATGCCGCACGGTATGGTGGAGCGGCGGTGCTACCGGTAACGCTGAACACGCCGTTCACCATGCTGATGAGCCTGGGCAAAGCCACCTTGGTTGACCGCCACTACATGACCATGGAACAGGCCGAGGCGCTGTGGCCCGTACACCACGACCTACGCCACCCGGCGACCCTGCCACACCGACCGTGGGAACCCCTCTCCGACACCCTTCGCATCGCCACGGACAGCACCCCGACCGTCACCGGAGCGTTGGCGTCCCACCCCAACGTGGTGGTGATCATCCTGGAGAGCTTCTCGGCGGTGTATAGCGCGGAGCTGGCCGGTGGCACGGGCTACATGCCCTTCCTCGATTCCCTCATGCGGACGAGCCTGCACTTCACACGGGCCTACGCCAATGGCCGACGCAGCATCGATGGCATCCCGGCCATACTCGCTGGCATGCCGGAAATGATGGACGAAGCCTTCATCACATCGCCCTATGCAGGACGGCCCTTCACCTCCTTGGCCAACATCTTGGGCGCGGAGGGCTACCGGACCAGCTTCTACCACGGCGGTCGGAACGGCACCATGGGCTTCGATGGCTTCGCACGGTCGGCGGGGTTCCAGCGTTATGTGGGGCTGAACGAATACCGCGGCACGCCGGAGGATCACGACGGGCATTGGGGCATCCGCGACCGCCCGTTCCTCCAGTTCTACGCGCAGGAACTGAACCGGGAAGAACAACCGTTCATGAGCACGGTGTTCACGCTCAGCTCCCACCACCCTTATGAGCTGCCCGAGGACGAGGCCAAGCGCTTCGAGGGCGGCACGCTGCCCATCCACCCCACCCTGCGTTACACCGACGACGCGTTACGGCAGTTCTTCAGCACCGCACGCCGCATGCCGTGGTACGCCAACACCATCTTCGTGATCACCGCCGACCACACCGCCGACCTGGAGCGCAATGGCCAGCATAGCGACAAGCCGATCGACCATTGGATCCCGTTGGTGGTGCATGCACCGGGCCGGGTGGGACAACATGCGTACCAAGGTGTGACCCAGCAGATCGATATCCTGGGCATGGTGCTCGACCTGGCGGGTTACGAGGCGCCGTTCTTCAGCTTCGGACACTCGCCGCTACGCCCCGGTGGTGGCTACGCCATCATGGCCAGCAATGGCATCTATCGGATCATCAGCGCGCAGGCGCAGGTCCAGTTCGATGGGAAGCTGGTGGTTGGGGTTCAACCCTTGAACGGCCACACCTCGGTACCCGAAGCGGTCACGACCGAAATGGAACAACGGCTCAAGGCCGCCATACAACAATACGACCACCACCTGCTGCACGGCGGCATGGTGGTCTCCACCCAACGGAACCAACCTGCGCCATGACCCCACCCACCGGACCGGCCCGCGCCACGTTGATCTACAACCCCCGTTCGGGCAAAGGGCGGGCCTCGCACATCCTCGCCATCGCCGAGAAGGTAGCGCGCGATACCGGCGCACAATTGCGGCTACGCGAGGTGGAGGGCCTGGGGCATGGTACCGAACTGGCGCGCCAAGCGGTGGCCGAAGGCATGGACCGGGTGATCAGCGTGGGCGGCGACGGCACCAACAACGCCATTGCGCAGGGGCTGGTGAACACGACGGTGCCCATGGGCGTGGTGGCCATGGGCAGCGGCAATGGCTACGCCCGGTCGTTGAAACTTCCGTTGGCTCCGGAACAAGCCTTGCGCCACGCGCTCACGGGCACCGCGCAAGCCATGGACGTGTGTTTCCTGAACGACCGGTTGTTCCTGGGCACGGCGGGTCTCGGATTCGACGCACGTGTGGCCCATGCGTTCGACAAGAGCCGTGGTCGGGGCATGATCGGTTATGCGCGGATCATCCTCCGGGAGATCCTGGGTGCCGCCCCCATGCGCATGGTGGTGAAGGCGAACCACGAGACCAGCGAGGTCCAGGCCTTGATGCTGGTGTTCTGTAACACGCGCGAATTCGGCAACGGCGCGGATATCAGCCCGGGATCATTGCCGGATGATGGTTGGGCCGAACTGCGCGTGGTGCGCAAACCGCCGTTCCTCGGACTGCTCAAGGCCTTCGTGCAGATCTACACCGGACGTGCGGACCGCAGCCCGCACATCCGCAACATCGTCACACGCCAAGCCACCGTGTGGCAGGAGGGCACGCTCGCCCACCTGGATGGGGAGCCCGTGGACGTAGGGCACGAGGTGATCTTCAAGCTGGAGCCGAAAAGGCTTTGGGTGGTGCGCTGATCCCCGCCCATGGCCCCACGAAGCCCATGCCCGCTCACGGCATGGCGTTAGGCACGATCTCCAGGGCAACAGCACCACGCATAACGGAACAGTGGTGCGTTACTCCGCACCCACCTGGCCGCTCCGGCGCTGTTGCTGCATGGGGTTCGGTTGGCCGCCGCGCTCGCGTTCCTTGAACACATCGAAGCGGGTGGGCACCAGGCGCGGAGGCCAGCTGTTGTTGTTGAGGTCGCAATCGGCGGTCTCCAAGAAGGGGTCGAGCACAATGGCCTTCACCTCTTTGCGCTTCACGAACACCTTGGTCACCTCATCGCTGGTCTTCCAGATCTCCGCTGGGATCCGCTCCACCTCCTTGGAACCATCGGTGTACTCCCATTCCAGGATCAGGGGCATCACCAAGCCACCG
>CAUJED010000135.1:0-85347 GCA_963169535.1 Bacteroidota bacterium
GAAGAAGCCCGTGGTGATCGCGCTCGATGAATTCCAGCAGATCACCGAATACCCGGAGCGGAATACCGAAGCACTGTTGCGCGAGCAGGTGCAGAAGCTCCGGAACGTGCAGTTCATCTTCTGTGGCAGCGACCGCCGCATGATGCAGGCCATCTTCGCCGATGGCAAGCGACCGTTCTTCCAAGCCACCGAGCCGTTGCACTTGGGTCCGATCGCCGACGAGGCCTACGCCGCGTTCATCACCCGGCACTTCGAAACGGCGCGCAAGCGCATCGCTGCGGAGGTGGTGCGTGAAGGACTCTTGTGGTGCCGCCACCATACCTACTATGTGCAATACCTCTTCAACCGACTATTCGCACTTGGGCGAAAGGATATGACCACCGCCGACCTGCTGCGCACCCAGGCCAGCATCCTCAGAGAACGGGCACCGGAGTACATGACGTTGCAACGCCTGCTCAGCCCGAACCAGGCCGCTTTGCTCACCGCCATCGCCAAAGAGGGCAGGGTGGCCACACCCACCGCCATGGAGTTCGTGGTGCGGCACCAACTAAGCGCTCTCAGTACGGTAAGGCAAAGCCTTGGTGTGTTGGTGGACAAGGAACTGGTACACCATGCGGAAGGCGGCTATGCAGTGACCGATGTGTTCTTGGGGCATTGGTTGGCTGAGGGGTGATCAAGGCGTTCCATCGATCGGGAGACCTTGTGTAGGATTGAAGCCACTGACCAACTGCCACAAGCAGCGGATGTGGCACGCCTACGCGCACAAGGCTACACCGTGTACGCATTACAAGATGGGGAGCCCGTGGAACATTTTCCAGGAGCTGTTGAATTGATACCGGATAGGAACGTACGATTTCCGCGCGTAGGTCGGCCCGAGTGAACTACTCCAGGGTGAAGCGCCAGGGCGGGTGGATCATTCTGAAGTGATACTTACCTTCCCCGCTGCAGGCGTTGCGGCGTAGTGCTCATATCCGGTTCATAAACTGTTGAAAATATAAGGGGGGGGTAGCACCGATCCGCAGAGCGCGATAGGATATTGCATCACGCAAACCCATATCCATGTTCTATCAACGCATTTTTCTGACCATGATCGCAACGGCTGCACTGGTGGCCGCAAGCGCCCAACAGCTCACCGTCACGCTCACGGGTTCCATGCATAACGGGAGCAGCATTCCCTGCTTTGGGAAGAAGGTGGGCACCATCACGAGCACGGTTACGGGTGGAACAGCACCCTATACCTATGATTGGAGCAACGGCGAGAGCACACCCAGCTTCACGGGTGTTTCGGCCGGCTACTACAGTGTGAATGTGAAGGATGCCAACGGCACGGTGGAGAAAGCCGAGATCACGTTGACAGAGCCGGAAGAGTTGAAGGTGAGCGCCACGGTCAGTTCCTTTGCCAACGGACACAACATCAGTTGTTTCGAGTGCAACAACGGATACATCCAGGTCAGCGCCACACAAGGCACACCGCCATACAGTTATGCCTGGTCCGATGGGCCCTCCACCGCCCAGAACCGCTACGCATTGGGGCCGAAAGCCTACAAGGTGACGGTGACGGACGCCAACGGCTGTGAGAGTTCCACCAGCGTGAACATCACCCAACCGGAGCGCAGCGATTGGACCATGAACGGTAACGCAGGCACCAACCCGGCGACGCAATACATCGGTACTAGCGACGACAAGGATGTGGTGTTCAAGGCCAATGGGCAGGAAGCGCTAAGATTGAAGGCCAATGGAGACATCAGTTTGATGGGTTCTTTGGACGGTGATGGTCCTTTGTATCGCAGGGACGATGGTCTACTTGGTAGTGGCTTTCCCGTCTATCCAGAGCGCCCGGCGGAGCGATGCCACCTTTTAGGGTCCTACCCCTATTGGGAAACACGCGGCAACGCGTTCCATCAACTCTGCCCAGAGGAAGATCCCTTGTTGGGTACCTTGGGAGAGCGGCCGTTGAAGATCGTGACCAATGGAATAAAGCGCATCACTGTCACCCAAACAGGAATGGTCGGCATTGGAACCGACCCACCGATCGGTGAAGTAGGAGATTACCGCCTATTCGTAGAGAACGGTATCGTGTGCCGCGATGTGCTGGTGAAATTGGGCGATTGGCCGGACTATGTCTTCGAACCGGACTACAAACCCATGCCACTGAATGAACTGCGCGAATACCTCGGGGTGAACAAACACTTGCCGGGGATACCCTCTGCGCCCGAGGTAGAAGCGAACAATGGGGTGGAGCTTGGCGACTTGCAGAAACGCATGCTCAAAGTGATGGAGGAGCAAGCGCTGTATATCCTTCAGCTTGAAAAAGGACAGCGCGAGTTGGAGTTGCGTTTACAACGATTGGAGGCGAAAGAACGCAACATTCAAACGCCGAAACAATGAGAATTTATCATTGCTTTCTGATCTGGCTGATCGTAGACCAAAGCCTAGTTGTTGCGCAAGGAGGGCCGCCACCTACAGGCAGCTATTATGATGAAGTGCGGATACGAGAAGTTCAATTAGATCAGCTCAAGACCACACTTTCAGAAAGCGAGTTCAATGCCGAAGGAGGGATGAACTCGGAACACCAGAAATATGTGCGGATGTGGGAGCCATATCTCGGACAAAGCGGGGAATACAGCTTTTATGAAGCAGCCCTCAAGCACTATGCGGAACAAAATGCACTACCGGGAAGCACTTACAAAAGCAATAACGACCCTTGGCTGGAACTCGGACCACGACGAAGAGGAAGTGGAGGTGCCTTTTCTGACGGAATAGGACCTATTGAGTTCATCAGCATTCTGGAATCCGACCCGTCGTTGATGCTTTGCGGCAGTAAGAACGGAGGGCTTTTCTATACAGATGACGGTGCGGTGAACTGGCAAAATGCTGGCACAGACCTCGGATGGATGCGCTCAGGTTGCAAGGATGCTACCTTCTACCCACCGAACGCACAAGAGGTTGATGAACGTGTCACTTGGTTCGCACTTTCATCAGGTTTAGCCGGTGATGACGTACTCGTGACCAATTCAGCTCGTATCGGCGAAGCGAGTGGCGTTGAGCGCACATTGGATGGTGGAGCAACATGGACACTGATCGGTGATCATAGTGATTTCGGTGGACCAGGCACCGCGCTGGGGGTGATCCACTTTGACCTCAAAGTGAATGTCCTGGGTCAACATCGACTATTCGTAGGCACTTCGACTGGACTCTACTACACCGACGACCCACTTAGCAATGATCCGATTTGGCAACTTGTTCCAATGCCTGCATCACTGAGCTCTATTAGTAGTGTATATCCCTCATTTCAAACGGATCGAACAGGCTGTGGCGACATAGCCTATCTGCCGACCACCACCGATCCATTGAACGCGAACATCCTTTGTGCCACCATTCGGTACATTGATGAGAATAATGGATCGAACCCGACGGTTGCCGTTTGGCGTTTCATGCTCTCAACCGACAATGGTTCGACCTGGATCGAATTACCTGGACAACCCTCACCCGTTAGCACGGACTATTCCTACACCGTTGAGACAACGAAGGCTTCCTCGAACGAGTTCTACCTGAATTTTCAGCGAAGCGTTGCGTCAACCTCCTTGATCCAGTCTTACGATGTGGTAAACGAGCAGTACACGAACCGGGCATCGAATTTCAACTCAGCCTTTGGCACTGGCCATGGATTCGGGATAGACCAGCACAATGCAGCGAGTTTGATGGTTTCATCTGGAACGAAGGCAAAGTGGTTCAGACCGGATGGGGGAACTAATAATTCGGTAATTAGTGGGCATGACGACGTTGAGGATATCGTTGGGCATCCGACCAATCCCGGTGAATTCTGGATAGCGAACCATGGTGGAGTTTCCGTCGTCAATACGAATGGTACGTCTACAAGTTGGACCGATATGAGTGATGGTTTGGGGGTTGCAGAAGTAGAAGCACTGGCCACTTCACAGAACATCCCCGATTTTCTTGTGACCGGTCTATACCATGATGGCTCAAAGATCACTCGCACTCCATACCCGAATAATGGGAACCCATGGGACCCGGATTGGGAGTACTTATCCTGGGGCGATGGCACAAGGTGCCTTGTTGACCACAAAGATCCGAATCACGCTTACACGAGCAATCAGCTCGATGATTGGTACTTATTCAATAGTGCGACCTCTTCCTCCCAGAACACCTTTCAGGATGTTCCAAGTCCTTGGTTCCCCGAAGGGGACTTGAATCGAGGCGAACCTTCGACGGTTTATCGAACTGAGATAGTTGTCGTACCGAGTGAATGGGACCCCAACGGCGATGGTATCCCGACGACGTTCAACAACGAGGAGGTTGAAGTCAATCGGTCATTTGACCGGGGTACGACGCGCGAGATCATTTCCAACTTCGCATCAAACCCGGACCTGTATCGCCTTGCGCAAGGCAGTTCAAATCATGACAATGAACGTATCGATCAGATTGTCTCCTCCCCGGCCAATCCAGATCATCTATATGTCGCCTTCAAGGACTTCGACTACAGGGTCCGCCTCTTCCGCACCACTATAGCTAATCATCCGAACCCCGAAGCTGTAAAGGCCTCCTGGCATGAGGTGCCCATACCGCGGCGCTATCGCGATGGGCCACTTACAGGGATCGAATTCGATCCGAACAACGAGAACATCGTTTTCCTCTCCTACGGATCATCTACTGCGGATTTTGGGCCTGACTTTGGCAGCGAGATGGTCTATCGCATGGACTATGCCGACCTGAGCGTCTATCCCCCCGGTTCCTTCGATTGTGAGGGACTCCCCTGTGCGGACATCACCATGAACTTACCCCTGTGCTTTACCGAGCGCTTGAATCTCGCTTATGAGCAAGGGAGTGATGAAGGCTTGTACTTCGCAACTGAGTTCGGTGTGTACTTCACGAATAGGAAGCGTATCGCCGCCTACACTAGTGGGCTCGTCCAATCGCCTGACGATACAGAAAATTCCAGTGGTTGGGTCCGTGTTGGCGACGGCCTGCCCCATGTGCGCCCCAAGGGCTTGGAGATCAACTATTCCATCAATCAAGTCCGCGTAGGTATGTTCGGCCGTGGTGTCTGGCAACACGCCTTACACTGCCCGGAACTGGAAAGTAAGCACGAAACCAGCACCTATACGGAGGATGATTTCGTTGAGGTTCAAGCTATGATCACATCCGACGCTCAGGTCGCCACACCCCGCTCGGTCACATACAGAGCCGGTGAGACAGTACGTTTGCTACCGGGTTTTCATGCGAACAGTGGTTCCCGATTCCACGCCTTCATTCATCCGTGTGATAGAACGGGGAACAGCTTTACTCCCAAAGCAAGGCTGACCGCCGGGATACAGGAAACACACATTAACCCTACACGTGCCAAAAGCGTAGCCACCTTGGCCGCATTCCCAAATCCCACCACTGGGATTTTCACCTTGCAGATCCTAGGTCAGGATAAGGACTCAGAGGGCATGCACGTCGTCGATGTAATTGATGCCTTGGGCAACAAAGTAGCTCAACGCGTATTTTCAGGTGCTTCCGGACCTGTTCACCTCGAGCTGTCCACCGGTGTTTATCTTTTACGTGACGTGACTTATCCGCGGGTACAACCTCTGCAGTTGATAATCCAGTAGACCCATGTTCCATCCAGCATTTCCCTTGTTGCTTCTGCTCTCCCTTTGGAGCAACCTTGGCTGCGCTCAGTTCTTTCCTACGGAGCAAGCCGCTTGGTGCTTGCGACGAAACACGCCGGACGGAACCGATCAATACACTCTTGCCTTGGAGCCCACGCGGGACACCGTGATCCAAGGACTGACGTACATGGTGATCGAGTATACATCTATTGGTACCCCGGTCATGGATCTCTGGCCCTTCTCGCGTTGTTACGTTCGCAATGACGATGAAGGTAGAGGTTATGCACGCGTAGATGGCATGGATGTAGAGATGCTCATAGGCGACATCGATGCTCCCGTTGGCGCGATCGTACAGGACATTGCGACTGGTGACACGAATTGTGATTCGTCGTGGGAATACGGATCAGTCACCGACATGATCGTTGATTCGATCGTTGATCTGGAAGAGAACGGGATACAGGCTCGCAGGGTTTATGTACAGCCGCTCTGTTACCCCAACTTTTCACCAAGCACCTCATTCTGGCAGGCCGACATGGGCACACCTTTTGGTCCCTTCCTTATGCTCAATGGTTTGTCCATGCCAAGCCCAGTTTGTGCTGCGGTAGATGACACTACGCGCTTTCGGCTTTTTGAAGAACTACAGTTAGGTGGCCCTTTGTGTTCTTGTTACGATCTCGAGCTAGGGTCCGGAACGATCCATCGCATGACGGTAGTGGATCTTTGGCCCAACCCATCACTTGGTTTGTTCCACCTACCAGCCACCCAACACGAGCCACTGACCGTATTGGACATCCATGGCCGCGAAGTACTTCACCTACCGCCTTACAGCCGCGAGATCGATCTGTCCTTGCAGCCACCTGGTATCTACACCGTCCTACAGAAGACCGGTCGAGGCCGAAGTGTGCAGCGGTTGGTGGTGGTACGTTGAGCATGGTACAGCTCGTCGCGTTCTTTAGACGAGTGTTTCTGGTGTTTTCTTTGCTGGTCAGTTCAGTCGTGTGTGCGCAAAGCCTTGTGGTAGTAGATGAGCGGAGTCTCCAACCGCTTGAAGGTGTGCTTCTATTTCATACTGGTACCGGCACTGTAGTATACACCGATGCGCGAGGCAGGGGGGCGCTAAGCCCATTCCTCTCACTCGATTCTATCCAGATATCCCAGCTCGGATATCACACATCCCGCCATTCCGTTCGTCAGTTAGTTGAATTCACAGCGCAGGTTGCCTTAGTTCCCAAGGCATTCACGCTTGGCGAGTTCGTGGTGAGTGTCCACCGTTGGGAACAGGAAGGCGACCGGCTAGCTGAGCATATAACCGTGATCCGAAGAAGGGATATAGCTCATTTGAACCCAGGCACTTCGGCGGATATCTTAGAGCAAAGTGGTGAGGTATTCGTTCAACGCAGCCAACTGGGTGGTGGCAGCCCCATGTTGCGCGGTTTCGCGGCGAATCGGGTTCTTATCGTAGTGGATGGCGTACGGATGAACAATGCGATCTACCGTAGTGGCAATCTCCAGAACGTGATCAGCCTGGACCCCGAGGCCGTGGAGCGTGCCGAGGTCTTACATGGGCCGGGGGGCATGACATATGGTAGTGACGCCATCGGCGGTGTGATGGACTTTCATTTGCTGCGACCAAGGTTCGCCAGCGATACCACTTTGCTGCTACACGGTGGTGCCACTGCACGTTTCGCCAGCGCCGCAGATGCACTTACAGGCCACCTCCACCTTGGGCTGGGGAGTAAGAAGCTTGCGTTCATCGGGAGTGTGAGCCTATACCGCTTCGGTGACCTCCGTACAGGTAGCCATGGTCCGAAAGATTATTTGCGTCCATGGTACGTGGGCAATGTTTACGGTCGTGACAGTGTACTTGTGAACAATGACCAGCGGCTGCAACGCGATAGCGGGTACGATGCACGGATGGCGTTCGCGAAGCTCGCATACCGACCAAGTTTACACGTAGAGCTGGGGATTAATGCTTACCAAAGTGGCACATCGGACATTCCGCGATACGATAGACTGATCGAAGTAAGACCCAATGGACAACCCCGTAGTGCAGTGTGGTACTATGGTCCTCAGGTCTGGCGGATGGTAAGTGCATACGTGCGGCACGAAGCTGTGAGTGGGGCATGGAGCAAAGCACACTTGTCCATCGCACACCAGGACTATTCGGAAAGTCGTGTCGATCGTAGCTACCGCAGTAGTAGCGAACGCGACCAGCGTGACCGGGTAACGGGCATATGGGGCAACCTTGATCTCGAGAAGGATCTGAGTGGTCGCACCCAACTCCAGTATGGTGCAGAGTACATCACCAACTTGGTCCGTTCCATTGGCACCAATAGGGACCTCAACACGGGTTTGGAAGGGAACTTCAACTCCCGCTACCCCGATGGCTCCACCTGGAACACGAGGTCGATCTACGCGGGAACCCTTCATGACATCACTGAGCGCCTTACTCTTTCCGTCGGCATACGTGGTAGTAGCACCGCGCTCAGTTGCTCGTTCGATACGACATTATTTTCCTATCCGGCAACGGCCGCCAACCTTCGTAACAATGCATTGACCGGGAATCTGGGTTTGGCCTATCGACCGGACTCCACCTGGAAAATATCCTTGGATATGAGCACGGGTTTCCGCGCTCCCAACGTGGACGACATCGGCAAGGTGTTCGACAGCGAGCCGGGCGCGGTGATCGTGCCCAACCCCGGCCTCGTGCCGGAATACGCCTACTCCGGTGAAATTGGCATCGGCAAAGTGTTTGGCGATCGCGCCCGGCTTCGAGGTGTTGCGTTCATGGTCTTACTGGACCAAGCCATGGTGCGTCGACCATTCACATTGAACGGACAGGACAGTATCCTGTATGGCGGAGAGTCTAGCCGCGTGGATGCGATCGTGAATGCCGCACAAGCCACAGTTCATGGCGTTAATGTGACAGCCGATGTTCTGCTGACTGAAGATCTGAGACTTGATGTGCACTACAACTGGCAACGAGGCGTAGAGCAAGATGATCTCACGACCGTGAACGTGCCTTTGCGTCATGCCCCGCCACCATTCGGTCGTGCAGGCATCACCTGGGAGCGCAAGGCGTGGCGAATTTCGACCTCCTTCCGGTTCAGTGATGGATTCACATACGAAGAGTTACCGCCAACGGAGCAAGGCAAACCAGCCCTCTATGCCAGGGACCCACAAGGTAGACCGCATGCCCCAGCGTGGTATACCATCGATACGATGGCGACTTATCGCATTACGGCAAGCATTCAAGTGAACGCAGGCTTGGAAAACATCGCCGATCATCGGTACCGTCCATACTCTTCTGGCATCAGCGCTCCTGGCCGGAATGTGATGGTCGCCTTACGAGCCACGTTCTGAAGTCCGGATCACCGTTGCTGGGTGTTTTCGTTGCGTGGTCGACATCATGTCGAACGTTTCATATTCGCCGATAACTTGCCTGTCGTTTCGTCCCGTTCAGCACCAGGATCCTACCCTCCACCGCCTCCGCCAAGTCTCTACTCGCCGTAGCCGTGCTCAGTTCGGGGAACATGTTGAGGTAGTCCTTCCGGCGGAAGGAGCGGTCGGGGCCCTGTTTCAGGAAGAGGGCCACGCGATCGGCTCCAGTGAGCACCGGGTTGGGCGCGGCGAGTAGCTCGGCCAGGGCCTCGTCGATGCGCTCCAGCAGGTAGTTGATGAATTCCCCGCAATCTCCCCGGCGGTCCGCATACTCCAAAGCGGCGTAGTAGGCGGGCTGGGTGCGTTGGATGAAGGCCTCGACAGGCAGGTAGGAGAACACGGGCCAGTAGCGCATCAACATCCGTTTCTGCCAGAGCCGTGCCAGGCGGCCGGTGCCCGCAGTGAAGGGGCGCAGGTAGACCAGGCCGAAGTGGAGCACGCAACTGGTGATCAGGGGTGGGAAGTCATCTTCTTCCACGTAGCGCAGGAGGTCGTGCACGTTGGCGGGCAGGTCGTGGGCGCTAGCGGTCCGCAGGGGTTCCGGATCGCCGTAGAGCACGTCCATGGGCCCGGTACGGAAGTGGCCGGCGTCCAGCGCCAGGCCGTGCATCAATACCCCGTGGGCATGGCGCAGGTCGCGTTCAAGGAAGGGGTCGAGGTCTTCGCTCAGACCGTAGGCGCGATGGGTGTTCACGGCCTCCAGCGCCGAGGTGCCTTTGGCGGCGGAGCCGGGTTCGTTCAGGATATCGGCCACGGGCAAGGCGTCCAGGGTACCGCCCTCGATGGCCAAGGTGCTGTGTACCGTGCTCACATGGTAGGCTTTCTCCAGGTCCACTGGCGGGCGGTGGAGGTGCCGGGCATGTACTTCGCCCAACCGGTGATGGAGGGTGGCCAGCCGGTTCAGCATGCGGGGGCTTATGGAGTAGTAAGTGATGCTTCCCAGGTCCATTTATAGTATCAAATGATGCTAACAAAAGTAGATCATGGATTGATGCGATGGCGTGCATGGGTGCGCTGAAAGGCCGATCCCATCGGGGATGTCGGTCGTGGGAGTGCTTCACATGGGCTTGGATCGCAGGGTTTTAGGCTGGTGTGTGATGCGACCCCGGATCCCGCGCGGCTTTGGAGGAGGTACCCCCGTGCCGGAAATTTCCATGAACACCAGTTGGTTGGAAACAGAAAACCGCTACATTTGCAGCCCGTTTTTAGCCGAGGAATGGCTAAAGACGCTGAAAGCCAACCGAAAGGAGCTCATGCCAACCATTCAACAGCTCATCCGCAAGGGTCGCGAGAACCCTGTGTACAAGAGCAAGTCCATTGCCCTGAAGTCCTGCCCGCAGCGCCGCGGCGTGTGCACCAAGGTGTACACCACCACCCCGAAGAAGCCGAACTCGGCCCTTCGTAAGGTGGCCAAGGTGCGTTTGGTGAACGGCTACGAGGTGATCGCCTACATCGGCGGTGAGGGTCACAACCTGCAGGAACACAGCATCGTGCTCGTTCGCGGTGGTCGTGTGAAGGACCTGCCCGGTGTGAAGTACCACATCGTACGTGGCGTTCTGGATACTTCGGGTGTCGAAGGTCGCAACCAGCGTCGCAGCAAGTACGGCACCAAGCGTCCGAAGCCCGGAGCAGCTCCCGCCAAGAAGAAGTAACCTGTCATTGAACAGCAGCCATGCGCAAGAAGACAGTAAAGCACACGATCCTGCCGGACCCCAAGTTCGGTGATGTGCAAGTGACCAAGTTCGTGAACAACCTGATGTACGACGGTAAGAAGAGCAAGTCCCTGGACATCTTCTACAACGCCATCGACATCGTTGCCGAGAAGAGCGGAGAGGACGGTCTGGAGATCTTCCGCAAAGCCCTGACCAACGTGACCCCGCAGGTGGAGGTACGCAGCCGCCGGGTAGGTGGTGCCAACTTCCAGATCCCGCAGGCGGTACGCGAGGATCGCAAGAAGAGCCTGGCCATGAAGTGGCTGATCGGCTACGCCCGCAACCGCAACGAACGGAGCATGGCGAGCAAGCTGGCCAACGAGATCCTCGCCGCTTCCAAGGAAGAAGGTGCAGCGTTCAAGAAGAAGGAGGAGGTCCACAAGATGGCCGAAGCCAACAAAGCGTTCAGCCACTTCCGTTTCTAAGCAGTCAACAGGTAGAGCACACACATGGCCCGCGACCTCAGATATACGCGCAACATCGGCATCATGGCGCACATCGATGCCGGCAAGACCACCACGTCGGAGCGCATCCTGTTCTACACCGGCTTGACGCACAAGATCGGTGAGGTGCACGATGGTGCCGCCACCATGGACTGGATGGAGCAGGAGCAGGAGCGTGGCATCACCATCACCTCCGCAGCCACCACCACCAGCTGGAAGTACCGCGACAACACCTACAAGATCAACCTGATCGACACCCCGGGCCACGTGGACTTCACCGTGGAGGTGGAGCGCAGCCTGCGCGTGTTGGATGGTGCGGTCGCCTTGTTCTGCGCCGTGGGTGGTGTGGAACCCCAGAGCGAGACCGTATGGCGCCAGGCCAACAAGTACAAGGTGCCCCGCATCGGCTTCGTCAACAAGATGGACCGCAGCGGTGCCGACTTCTTCAACGTGGTGAAGCAGATCCGCGAGCGGCTGGGCGCCAACCCGATCCCCCTGCAGGTGCCCATCGGCGCCGAGGCGGACTTCAAGGGCGTGGTGGACCTGGTGAACAACCGCGGCATGGTGTGGAACGAGCACGACCAGGGCATGACCTGGACCGAAGTGCCCATTCCGGCCGACCTGAAGGAGACCGTGGAGGAGTGGCGCGCCAAGCTCATCGAGGCCGTGGCCGAGAGCGACGATACCTTGATGGAGAAGTTCTTCAATGATCCGGACTCCCTGACGGAGGCCGAGATCATGAACGCCATCCGCAAGAGCACCATCAGCATGAGCATCACGCCCGTGCTGTGCGGCAGCTCCTTCAAGAACAAGGGGGTGCAGACCATGCTCGATGCGGTGATGGCCTACCTGCCCAGTCCGATGGACATCGAGGCGGTGATCGGTACCAACCCCGACACGGGCGAGGAGATCTCGCGCAAACCCGATGCCAAGGAGCCGATGGCCAGCCTGGCGTTCAAGATCGCGACCGATCCCTACGTGGGTCGCCTCGCCTTCTTCCGCTGCTACAGCGGTGCGGTACCGGCCGGCAGCTACGTGAAGAACATGCGCAGCGGCAACAAGGAGCGCATCAGCCGGATCTTCCAGATGCACTCCAACAAACAGAACCCCGTGGAGGTGATCGAAGCGGGCGACATCGGAGCTGCCGTTGGGTTCAAGGACATCCGCACCGGCGACACGCTGTGCGACGAGAACAACCCGATCGTGCTGGAGAGCATGAGCTTCCCCGAGCCGGTGATCGGTATCGCCATCGAACCCAAGACCCAGGCCGACCTGGACAAGATGGGCAATGCCTTGGCGAAGCTCGCCGAGGAGGATCCCACCTTCAAGGTGCACACCGATGAGGAGACCGGCCAGACCGTGATCAGCGGTATGGGCGAATTGCACCTGGAGATCCTCGTGGACCGCATGAAGCGCGAGTTCAAGGTGGAGTGCAACCAAGGTGCTCCCCAGGTGAAGTACAAGGAGGCCATCACCGGCACGGTGGAACACCGCGAGCTGTACAAGAAGCAGACGGGTGGTCGTGGTAAGTTCGCCGACATCCACGTGCGCATCGAGCCGCAGACCGACAACGAGAAGGTCGGGCTGGAGTTCATCGACGAGATCAAGGGTGGCTCCATCCCGAAGGAATTCATCGGGCCCGTACAGAAGGGCTTCGAGGCTTCGTTGAAGAATGGCGTGCTCGCAGGCTTCCCGATGGAGAGCCTGAAGGTGACCCTTTACGACGGCTCGTTCCACAACGTGGACTCCGATGCGTTGAGCTTCGAGATCTGCGCCAAGGCCGCCTTCCGTACCGCCGTGCCCAAGTGCAAGCCGGTGCTGATGGAGCCGATCATGAAGATCGAGGTGATCACCCCCGAAGAGAACATGGGCGATATCGTTGGCGACCTCAACCGTCGGCGCGGTACCATCCTGGGCATGGAGGATCGTAGCGGAGCCAAGGCGATCAAAGGCACCGTGCCCTTGAGCGAGATGTTCGGATACGTGACCTCGCTGCGCACGCTCTCCAGCGGCCGCGCCAGCAGCACCATGGAGTTCAGTCATTACGTTCCCGCCCCCAACAACGTGACCGAAGCCGTATTGGCCAAGGTACGTGGCAAAGTTTCAGCATAACCCCGCAAGAAAGCGATGACCCAAAAGATCAGGATCAAGCTGCGGTCGTACGATCACAACCTCGTCGACAAGAGCGCCGAGAAGATCGTAAAGACGGTGAAGAGCACGGGCGCTGTGGTCAGTGGACCCATTCCGCTGCCCACGCACAAGCGCATGTTCACGGTGCTCCGCTCGCCGCACGTCAACAAGAAGGCGCGCGAGCAGTTCCAACTGTGCAGTTACAAACGCATGATGGACATCTACAGCTCGTCCTCCAAGACGATCGATGCCCTGATGAAGCTCGAACTCCCGAGCGGCGTGGATGTGGAGATCAAAGTCTGACCGATAGCACCACACAGCCATGAGCGGATTGATCGGAAAAAAGATCGGCATGACCAGCCTGTTCGATACGGACGGGAGCCTGGTGGCATGCACGGTGATCGAGGCTACGCCCAACGTGGTGAGCCACGTGAAGACCCTGGAGAAGGACGGCTACCAGGCCGTGCAGCTCTCCTACGGCGAGCGTCGGGAGAAGAACACCCCGGCGGCCCTGATGGGGCACTACAAGAAGGCGAACACCACCCCGAAGGTGAAGGCCCACGAGTTCAAGGAGTTCGAGACCGAACTGAAGCTGGGCGATACCGTGGGTATCGACCTCTTCGAGGAGGGCAGCTTCGTGACCGTGACCGGCAACAGCAAGGGTAAGGGCTTCCAAGGTGTGGTGAAGCGCCACGGCTTCAGCGGTGTGGGTGAGGCCACCCACGGTCAGCACGACCGTAGCCGTGCCCCCGGTTCCCTGGGTGGCAGCTCGTACCCCAGCCGTGTGTTCAAGGGCCTGCGCATGGCCGGCCGCACGGGCGGGAACAAAGTGACCACCGAGAACTTGAAGGTGGTGAAAGTGGACGCTGGTAAGAACCTGTTGCTGCTGCGCGGTACCGTACCTGGTGCCAAGGGTAGCTACGTGATCATCTGGAAGTAAGATGGAACTCGAGATCCACGGCAAGGACGGCAAGTCCACCGGCAAGAAGGCCAAGCTGAACGACGCGGTGTTCGCGATCGAGCCGAACGATCATGCCATTTGGCTGGACGTGAAGCAGCACTTGGCGAACAAGCGTCAAGGCACGGCCAAGACGCTCGAGAAGAGCGAAGTGAGCGGCAGCACCAAGAAGCTGCATCGCCAGAAGGGCACCGGTGGAAGCCGTAAGGGTTCCATCAAGAGCCCCCTGTTCAAAGGTGGTGCCCGCGTGTTCGGCCCCAAGCCCCGCGACTACCACTTCAAGCTGAACAAGAAGGTGAAGGACCTGGCCCGTCGCAGCGCCCTCACTTACAAGACGAAGGACGGTTCGTTGAAGGTGATCGACAGCGTTGCGCTGACCGCCCCCAAGACCAGCGAGTTCGCCGCCATCCTCAAGGCCTTCCAACTGGGCACGCGAAAGAGCCTGCTGGTGGTGCCCAAGAAGGACGAGAACCTGGTGCTCAGCGCCCGCAACATCCAGAACACCCGCGTGGTGGTGGCCAGCGAGCTGAACACCTACGATATCATGAACGCCAACGGCCTGCTGATCGTGCAAGATGCGATCGCACCGCTGGAAACCATCCTCACCAAGTAAGCCATGAGCCAGATCATCATCCGACCCATCGTCACTGAGAAGATGACGGCCCAGGGCGAAAAGGAAGGTCGTTACGGGTTCGAAGTGGCCCGCACGAGCAACAAGGTGCAGATCAAACAGGCGGTGGAGAAGGAGTACAACGTCACGGTGACGGGTGTGCGCACCATGATCTGCCGCGGCAAGAACCGCACGCGCTACACCAAGAGCCTCATCATGCATGGCCGCACGCCGAGCTTCAAGAAAGCCATCGTGACGGTGAAGCAAGGTGAAACGATCGACCTCTACTCCAGCATCTGACCCCGAAGCAAGTAAGAAGCAATGGGCGTACGTAAACTCAATCCGGTAACCCCCGGCACCCGTCACAAGGTGATCACGGACTTCGAAGGCATCACCACGCGTGTACCGGAGAAGTCGTTGACCAGCGGCTCCAACAAGAGCGGTGGCCGTAACCAACAGGGCAAGATGACCATGCGCTACATCGGCGGTGGTCACAAGCAGCGCTATCGTGTGATCGATACGAAGCGTGATAAGTTCGGCATCCCGGCCACGGTGAAGACGATCGAGTACGATCCGAACCGCACGGCGCGCATCGCCCTGCTGTACTATGCCGATGGTGAGAAGCGCTACATGCTGGCCCCCAACGGCCTGCAAGTGGGCCAGGAAGTGCTGAGCGGCAAGAGCGGTGTGGCACCCGAAGTGGGTAACACGCTCCCGCTGAGCGAGATCCCCCTGGGCACCGTGGTGCACAACATCGAGTTGCAGCCCGGTAAGGGTGGCGCCATCGCACGCAGCGCGGGCACCTTCGCCCAGCTCAGCGCCCGCGAAGGCAAGTACGCCACGCTGAAGATGCCGAGCGGTGAACTCCGCATGGTACTGGTGGCCTGCCTGGCCACGGTGGGCGCCGTGGGCAACGGCGAGCACATGCTGCAGAAGAGCGGTAAGGCCGGCCGCAGCCGCTGGCAGGGGCGCCGTCCCCGCACCCGTGCGGTGGCCATGAACCCCGTCGATCACCCGATGGGTGGTGGTGAGGGCCGTGCTTCGGGTGGTCACCCGCGCAGCCGCAAGGGTCTGTTGGCCAAGGGTAAGAAGACCCGCGCGCCGAAGAACCGCAGCAATCGTTTCATCCTCGAACGCATCAACGCCAAGAAGGGCGCTTAGTCCTCGCATAGATCATGAGCCGTTCACTCAAGAAACCGCCGTTCATCCACTACAAGCTTGCGAAGCGTGTGGGCGAGGCACACACCTCCGGCAAGAAGAACGTGATCAAGACCTGGTCGCGCGCCAGCACCATCAGCCCCGACTTCGTGGGTCTGACGATCGCGGTACACAATGGCAACAAGTTCATCCCGGTCTACGTGACCGAGAACATGGTGGGGCACAAGCTTGGCGAATTCGCGCCTACGCGCACCTACCGTGGCCACTCCGGTAACAAGAAGAACTAAGGACAGATGGGACAGCGTAAGAAATTAGCAGCGGACGAGCGCAAGGAGGCCATGAAGACGGTGGCCATCGCACACCTGCGCAACGTGCCCACCAGCCCGCGCCGCATGCGCCAGGTGGCCGATCTGATCCGTGGTGTGGAAGTGGAGAAGGCCCTGGGCATCCTGCGCTTCAGCACCCGCCACAGCAGCCGCGACCTGGAGAAGCTTCTCCTGAGCGCCATGAGCAACTGGCAGGCCAAGAACGAAGGCCAGAAGGCCGACGAGGCCAACCTGGTGGTGAAGAGCATCCAAGTGAACGAGGCCCGTGGCCTGAAGCGTATGCTGCCTGCCCCGCAGGGTCGTGCCTACCGCATGAAGAAGCGCAGCAACCACGTGAGCCTGATCGTCGATACCAAAGCCTAAGCCGAGAATAACTACCATGGGACAGAAAGCACATCCTACCGGTCAACGCCTCGGCTTCATCAAGGGCTGGGACAGCAACTGGTACGGCGGAAAGAAGTATGCCGACAAGTTGGTGGAGGACGAACAGATCCGCGCCTACTTGATGGCCCGCCTGAAGAAGGCGAGCGTGGCCAAGATCGTGATCGAGCGCACCTTGAAACTGGTGACCGTGACGATCAACACGGCCCGCCCCGGTGTGATCATCGGGAAGGGAGGCGCTGAAGTGGACAAGCTGCGTGAGGAGCTGAAGAAGCTCACCGGCAAGGACGTCCAGATCAACATCTTCGAGATCAAGCGTCCGGAGCTGGATGCACGCCTGGTGGCCGATAGCATCGCCCGCCAGCTCGAAGGCCGGATCAGCTTCCGCCGCGCCATGAAGATGGCCATGGCCAGCAGCATGCGCATGGGTGCCGAAGGCATCAAGTTGCAGGTGAGCGGCCGTTTGAACGGTGCGGAGATCGCGCGGGTGGAGAAGTACCGCGATGGCCGAGTGCCCTTGCACACCCTGCGTGCCGACATCGACTTCGCCATCACCGAGGCCCATACCAAGATGGGGCGTATCGGGGTGAAGTGCTGGATCATGCGTGGTGAGGTCTATGGCAAGCGCGACCTGAGCCCGAACGTGGGCCAGGCGAAAGGAGGCCCGGGAGGCCCTCGCATGGGCGGCGACCGTCCGGAGCGTCGTGGCGGAGATCGTCGCGGTCCTGGTGGTGATCGTCGCGGAGGTGGTTTCGACCGCCGTGGAGCAGGAGAACGTCGTGGCCCGGCCGCTGGTGGTCGTGGTGGAAATAACCGTAATAGCTGATAGCCATGTTGCAACCGAAGCGCAGCAAGCGCCGCAATATGCACAAGGGCCGCATGAAGGGGCAGGCCCAACGCGGACACCGTGTAGCCCTGGGATCCTTTGGACTGAAGGCCATGGAGAGCGTATGGCTCACCGGCCGCCAGATCGAGTCCGCCCGTGTGGCCCTCACCCGCTACATGAAGCGTGAAGGTCAGGTGTGGATCAAGGTGTTCCCGGATAAACCCGTGACCAGCAAGCCGGCCGAGGTGCGGATGGGTAAGGGTAAGGGTTCGTTGGACCACTGGGTGGCCGTGTGCCATGCAGGCCGCATCATCTTCGAAGTGGATGGTGTACCCACCGCCACGGCGAAGGAGGCGCTGCGCCTGGCCGCACAGAAGCTGCCCATCCCCACCAAGTTCGTCGTTCGCGAAGATTACGACGGCCAATAAGACAGCGTCATGAAGAAGAAAGGAACCGAACTGAAGGATCTGACGGTGGTGGAGCTGAACGACAAGCTCCAGGAGGAGCGGACCTCACTCACCAAGTTGCGCTTCGCGCACACCGTGAGCCCGATCGAAAGCCCGGCACAGCTCCGCACCAAACGCAAGGAGGTGGCCCGTATCCTTACCGAGTTGCGCAAGCGCGAACTCGCCAATAAGACAACGAAATGAGCACGACCCCGACCACCGTTGAGCGGAACCTCCGCAAGGAGCGCATCGGCATCGTCACCAGCGATAAGATGAACAAGAGCATCGTGGTGACCGTTGAGCGTCGCGTGATGCACCCCAAGTATGGTAAATTCGTGAAGCGTTCGAGCACCTTCATGGCGCACGACGAGAACCGCGATGCCAAAGTGGGAGATACCGTGAAGATCGTAGAGACCCGCCCCCTGAGCAAGCTGAAGCGTTGGCGCCTGGTGGAGGTGATGGAACGTGCCAAGTAAACCCGAGACCAAGCGATGATCCAACAGGAATCCCGGCTGAACGTGGCCGACAACAGTGGCGCCAAGGAGGTGCTCTGCATCCGTGTGCTCGGAGGCACGGCCCGCCGCTATGCACGCATCGGTGACACCATCGTGGTGAGCATCAAGGACGCCATGCCGAACGGCGGTGCCAAAAAGGGCACCGTGCACAAGGCGGTGGTGGTGCGCACCAAGAAAGAGACCCGTCGCAAGGACGGTAGCTACATCCGCTTCGACGACAACGCCGTGGTGATCCTCGACGCCGCCGGCGAGATGAAGGGCACCCGCATCTTCGGCCCCGTGGCCAAGGAGCTGCGCGAGAAGAAGTTCATGAAGATCATCTCCCTGGCCCCCGAAGTCCTTTAAGCCATGCAGAAGAAGACGCACATCAAGAAAGGCGACATGGTGAAAGTGATCGCCGGAGAGGACCGCACCAAGCAGGGGCGTGTGCTCGAAGTGGATCGCGTGAGCATGCGCGCCATCGTCGAGGGCCTCAACATCAACAAGAAGCACAGCAAGCCCACCACGGCCAACCCCCAGGGCGGGATCGTGGAGAAGGAAGGCCCCATTCACATCAGCAACCTGATGCTGATCGATGCGAAGACCGGTACTCCGGGTCGCGTAGGCCGCAAGGTGAACAAGGATGGCGCGCTGGAGCGTTTCGTGAAGACCAAGAAAAAGGCAGCCAAGTAAGAAGTCATGAGCTACGTACCCCGGCTTCGCGCCAAATACAAGAATGAGGTGGCCCCGGCGCTCCAGAAGGAGTTCGGTTACACCAGCTCCATGCAGGTGCCCAAGATCACCAAGATCAGCCTGAACCAAGGCTTGGGAAGTGCCGTGGGCGACAAGAAGATCGTTGAGAACGCCATCGTGGAGATGACGGCCATCGCCGGCCAGAAGGCGGTGCAGACGGTATCCCGGAAGGACATCAGCAACTTCAAACTGCGCAAGGGCATGCCCATCGGCGCTCGGGTGACGTTGCGTGGCGACCAGATGTATGAATTCCTCGATCGGTTGATCGCCGTGAGCCTGCCCCGTACCCGTGACTTCCGCGGCGTATCGCCCAAGGGTTTCGATGGCCATGGCAACTTCACCTTCGGGGTGAAGGAGCAGATCATCTTCCCGGAGATCGATATCGACAAGGTGAGCAAGATCCAAGGGATGGACATCACCTTTGTGACCACGGCACAGACCGACGCAGAGGCGAAGGCCCTGCTGAACGCATTCGGATTCCCATTCTCTGACAAGGACAAGAAATAACCCGACCGAACCATGGCCAAGGAATCGATGAAAGCGCGTGAGCGCAAGCGCGCCAAGATGGTGGAGAAATTCGCCGCCAAGCGTGCCGCACTGAAGAAGGCGGGTGAATGGGACAAGCTGCAGCAACTGCCGGTGAACGGCAGCAAGGTGCGCATGCACAACCGCTGCCAACTGACCGGACGCCCCCGTGGCTACATGCGTGTGTTCGGCATCAGCCGGAACATGTTCCGTCAAATGGCACTGGAGGGCAAGATCCCCGGTGTGACCAAAGGCAGCTGGTAATAATTAACGTTAAGGACGCGGCTTTCCGCGCACCAACAAAAGAAGAGACCATGACGACCGATCCGATAGCCGACTACCTCACCCGTCTTCGCAACGCCATCATGGCGCGCAAGAAGATCGTGGAGGTGCCCGCAAGCAACCTGAAGAAGGACATCACGCGCATCCTGTACGACAAGGGATACATCCTGTCGTGGAAGACCGAGGAGGACGGCAAACAAGGCCTGATCAAGATCGCGTTGAAGTACAACGCGCAAACGCGCCAGAGCGCCATCAAGGAACTCACCCGTGTGAGCTCACCCGGCCTGCGCAAGTACGCCCACGCGAGCGAACTGCCCCGCGTGTTGAACGGCCTTGGCGTGGCCATCATCTCCACCAGCAAGGGCGTGGTCACCGACAAGGAGGCCCGTGCGCTGAACGTAGGCGGTGAAGTATTGTGCTACGTGAGCTAAGACCCGAAGAAGATGTCACGCATAGGAAAAGCACCGATCGAGGTACCCAAAGGGGTGCAGGTCACGATCAGCGACAAGAACCTGGTGACCGTGAAGGGTCCGAAGGGAACGCTCGAACAAGCTGTGGACCCGGATATCACGCTGAAGCAGGAAGGGACCGAGATCACGGTATCGCGCCCGAGCGACGCCAAGCCGCATCGTTCCAAGCATGGCCTGTACCGTGCGCTCATCGCCAACATGGTGAAGGGAGCAGCGGAAGGCTTCGTGATCGAGCAGGAGTTGGTGGGTGTGGGTTACCGCGCCACCACGAAAGGCCAGCAACTGAACCTGGCGCTCGGTTTCTCACATACCGTGATCCTGGATCTGCCTCCGCAGATCAAGGTGAGCGCGGCCCAGGAGAAGGGTAAGAACCCGATCATCCGCCTCGAGAGCGCGGACAAGCAACTCATCGGCCAGGTGGCCGCCAAGCTGCGCAGCCTGCGCAAACCGGAGCCTTACAAAGGCAAGGGTGTTCGTTTCGTGGGCGAAGTCGTGCGTCGCAAGGCCGGTAAAGCAGCTGGTAAATAAGATAGACCATGGCATTCGACCGCATCAACCGCCGCCTGAAGATCAAGACCCGTGTACGCAAGCATGTGCACGGCACCACCGAGCGTCCGCGCTTGTCGGTCTTCCGGAGCAACACGGGCATGTACGCCCAGATCATCGACGACGTGGCCGGCCGTACGCTGGTGAGCGCCTCGAGCTTGAAGGACAAGAAAGCATCCGGGATCCCGAAGCTGGAACAAGCCAAGATCGTTGGCGCATCCATCGCCGAGAAGGCGAAGGCGGCGGGCATCGACAAGGTGGTCTTCGACCGCAACGGATACCTCTACCATGGCCGTGTGAAAGCACTGGCCGAAGCCGCCCGCGAAGCAGGCCTCAATTTCTGATCACACCGAACACATGTCTGAAACGACGAACAGCAAGAAGGTCAAGAGCAGCGAACTGGAGCTGAAGGACAAGCTCGTAGCGCTGAACCGCGTGACCAAAGTGACCAAGGGTGGTCGCACGTTCACCTTCGCCGCCATCGTGGTGGTGGGGAACGAGAACGGTGTGGTGGGCCATGGCCTGGGCAAAGCGAAGGAGGTGCAGGAGGCGATCGCCAAAGGCATCGACGACGCGAAGAAGAACCTGGTGAAAGTGCCGGTGTTGAAAGGCACCATCCCGCACCCACAGGAGGGTAAGTTCGCGGGTGCCCAGGTTTTCCTGAAGCCTGCGGCGCACGGTACCGGCGTCATCGCTGGTGGTGCCATGCGCGCGGTGCTGGAGAGCGTGGGGGTCACGGACGTGCTGGCCAAAAGCAAGGGCAGCAGTAACCCGCACAATGTGGTGAAGGCCACGATCGAGGCCCTGGTGAGCATGCGCGATGCGAACGCGGTGTCCCGTCAGCGAGGCATCAAACTGGAACGCGTATTCAACGGATAAAACAGGATCCGCCGAGCGATCGGCGGGGAACGACAATGAGCAAGTTGACCATCACCCAGGTGCACAGCCAGATCAAGTGCCCCAAGCGTCAGAAGGACACCCTGAAGGCCCTCGGCCTCGGCCGTATCGGTAAGATCGCCGTAGTGGAGGGCACCCCGCAGATCCGCGGCATGGTGGCCAAGGTGAACCACCTGGTGAGCGTGAAGGAGGCCTGATTTCTGAAAGGGTGGGAATTTTCCACCCCGACAACAAAAGAGCAAGACCATGGACCTGAGTAAATTGAAGCCCGCAGAAGGGGCCACGAAGAAGGAGAAACGCATCGGCCGCGGCCAGGGCAGCGGTCGTGGCGGCACTTCCACCAAGGGCCACAAGGGCCAGAAGGCGATGTCCGGATACAACCACAAGCGTGGTTTCGAGGGTGGCCAGACCACGCTCACCCGCCGCTTGCCGAAGTTCGGCTTCACCAACCCCACCCGGGTGGAGTACAAAGGGATCAACCTGGACGCGATCCAGACCCTGGCCGAGGCCAAGAAGCTGACCGAGATCACGCCGGAGGTGCTGTACAACAACGGTCTTATCGCCAAGAAGGACCGTCTGAAAGTGCTGGGTCGTGGCGAGATCAAGAGCGCGCTGACCATCACTGCGCATGCGTTCAGCGCAACGGCCAAGGCCGCCATCGAGGCCAAAGGAGGAAAGACCGAGACCATCGTGACCGTAGCAGAGAAGGCATGAAGAACCTGATCGAGACGATCAAGAACATCTGGCGCATCGAGGAGTTGCGTACGCGCATCCTCATCACGCTGGGGCTCTTACTGGTGTACCGTATCGGTAGCTTCATCGTGCTACCCGGTGTGGACAGTGCGCGTTTGGCCGCCACCGGCCCTGGAGGAGGAGGTGGGATCGTGGAGATCCTTTCGATCTTCACAGGAGGAGCCTTCACCCGTGCGAGCATCTTCGCGCTGGGCATCATGCCGTACATCTCCGCCTCGATCATCATGCAATTGGCGGGTATCGCGGTGCCCGCGGTGCAGAAGATGCAACGCGAAGAGAGCGGGCGTCGGAAGATCAACCAGTGGACGCGCTACCTCACCATCCTCATCTGCATGTTCCAAGCGCCCAGCTACATCTATGCCACCATCGATGCAGCCGCTCGTCCGGACAGTCAGTTCTGGCTCTTCACCAGCATCGTGATCCTCACCTGCAGCACGTTGTTCGTGATGTGGCTTGGGGAGCGGATCACCGAACGTGGTCTGGGCAATGGCATCTCGCTGATCATCATGATCGGCATCATCGCCCAACTGCCGCAGGCATTCGCCCAGGAGGCCGTGGGCCGCATGGGACCTGGCGGAGGAGGACCGGTGCTGCTGCTGGTGGAAGTGGTGCTCTGGGTGTTGATCATCGCCGGGTGCATCCTGCTGGTGCAAGGCACACGTCGCATTCCGGTGCAGTTCGCCAAGCGTGTGCAGGGGAACAAGCAGTACGGTGGAGTACGTAACTACATCCCGCTGAAGGTGAACGCGGCCGGCGTGATGCCGATCATCTTCGCACAGGCCATCGTGCTGGTGCCCATGTACCTGGCCCAGGCCTTCGAGAATCCCCCGCAGTGGCTCATCAACATCGCCAATAGCCAGGGTTTCTTCTACAACTTCATGTTGTTCCTGATGGTGGTGCTCTTCACGTATTTCTATACGGCCATCACGGTGAACCCGAACCAGCTCGCCGATGACATGAAGCGCAATGGTGGTTTCATTCCGGGTGTGAAGCCGGGTAAGAGCACCGCAGGCCACATCGACGAATTGTTGTCGCGGATCACCTTGCCAGGTGCCATCTTCCTTGGACTTGTGGCCATCCTTCCGGCGTTCGCCGGCATGATGGGGGTCAAGCAGGGCTTCGCACAGTTCTTCGGCGGTACGTCGTTGTTGATCATGGTGGGCGTGTTGTTGGACACGCTGCAGCAGATCGAGAGCCATTTGTTGATGCGACACTATGATGGCCTGATGAAGTCGGGTCGGATCAAGGGTCGCTCGGGAGGAGCAGCGTACGGCATGGCCGGATAGATCATGGGGAAGAAGCCCGTGGTGGATCTGAGCGATGACCAGATCGCGGTGTTGAAGGAGAGTTCTTTGCTTGTTGGGAAGACCTTGGCCGAAGTGGCGGAGCACATCGCCCCCGGTGTCACCACCGGTGAATTGGACCGCATGGCGGAAGAGTTCATCAGGGACAATGGTGGCATTCCGGGTTTCAAAGGCCTGTATGGCTGCCCGAGCACACTGCTCATCAGTGTGAACGAGGAGGTGGTGCATGGCCTGCCGGGCGCGCGCACGTTGCGCGATGGAGACATCGCCAGCGTTGATTGCGGAGTGCTGATGAACGGATTCTATGGCGACAGTGCGTACACCTTCATGGTGGGCGAGGTGGCCGGACCGGTGAAGCAGTTGCTCCAGGTGACCCAGGCCTGCCTCGAAATGGGCATCGCTGCGGCGATCGATGGCAACCGTACGGGAGACATCGGGTACGCGATACAGCAGCATGCCGAGAGCCATGGCTACAGCGTGGTACGCGAACTCACCGGACATGGTGTGGGAGCACAGCTCCACATGGAACCGGAAGTGGCGAACTATGGCAAACGGGGCAATGGAGCCAGGTTGCGCACGGGCATGGTACTTGCGATCGAACCCATGATCAACATGGGGAAGAAGGAAGTACGGACCCTTGCCGACGGATGGACGATCGTGGCGCGTGATGGCCGACCGAGCGCACACTTCGAACACAACGTGGCGGTGCGTGCGGGCAAAGCCGAGGTCTTATCAACATTCAGCTACATCGAGGATGTGCTGAGGAGAAAAGGTGAATTGGTCGGTGCGTGACATGTCACGCACCGCTGAACAAGGATAGCGAACGTCCCGTTGGGACGGAACGGAGAAAGAAGGAAACGAACGGAATGAGTAAGACAGGAACCATAGAGCAGGACGGCGTCATCAAGGAGGCGTTGAGCAATGCCATGTTCCGCGTGGAGTTGGAGAATGGTCATGTGATCATCGCCCACATCTCGGGCAAGATGCGGATGCACTATATCCGGATCCTGCCTGGCGACAAGGTGAAGGTGGAGATGAGTCCGTATGACCTGAGCAAGGGTCGCATTTCATTCCGATACAAGAGTTAAGACACGATACCCAGGAAACCATGAAGGTCAGGGCCTCCCTCAAACCACGCTCGGCGGATTGCAAGATCGTCCGCCGCAAAGGGCGTCTGTACATCATCAACAAGAAGAACCCGAAGTTCAAGCAGCGTCAGGGCTGATAAACGCACGAGCATGGCACGTATCGCAGGTATCGACCTACCCAAACAGAAGCGGGGCTGCATCGGCCTCACCTACATCTATGGTATCGGCCGCAGCACGGCACTCCATATCCTGGAGCAGGCGGGCGTGGACCCGGACACGATCGTGGAGGAGTGGACCGATGATGAACAAGGCCGGATCCGTCAGTTCATCAACGACAACATCAAGGTGGAAGGCGCGCTGCGCAGCGAGGTGCAGTTGAGCGTGAAGCGCCTGATGGACATCGGTAGCTACCGAGGTACGCGCCACCGTGCAGGTCTGCCTGTCCGTGGTCAGCGCACCCGCACGAACAGCCGTACCCGCAAGGGCAAGCGGAAGACCGTGGCCAACAAGAAGAAAGCAACGAAGTAATCAGTTGCCAGTTGTCAGTTGCCAGCAGGCTTCTACTGACAACCGACAACGGACAACCGACAACTGACAGACAATGGCAAAGCAAGAAGGCAAGGGCGGCGCTGCCGCTGGCAAGAAGAAGAAGAAGAAGGTGGTCGTGGAGGCCTATGGTCAGGCCCACATCCAAGCCACGTTCAATAACCTGATCATCAGCCTTACGAACAACAAGGGCGAGGTGATCAGCTGGTCCTCCTCGGGGAAGAACGGCTTCCGCGGCAGCAAGAAGAACACGCCTTACGCCGGACAGCTCAGCGCTGAAGAGGCCGCACGCGAAGCCCATGAACTGGGGCTGCGTAAGGTGAAGGTGTTCGTGAAGGGCCCCGGAGGTGGCCGTGAGAGCGCCATCCGTGCCCTGCACAACAGCGGTGTCGAAGTGACCGAGATCATCGACATCACCCCCATGCCCCACAACGGCTGCCGTCCACCCAAGAAGCGCCGCGTTTGATCAATAACCGTAGGAGCGCGAAGGACGCGTGCTCCGTTGTTGGTGCGTAGAGCACCCAAAAGAAGAACAGAATGGCACGTTACACAGGACCCAAGACCCGGATCGCACGTAAGTTCCAAGAGGCGATCTATGGCCCGGACAAGTGGATGGAGCGCAAGCCCCACGCCCCCGGACAACATGGACCCAACGCTCGTCGTCGCAAGAAGGACAGCGAATACAGCAGCCAGCTGCGCGAGAAGCAGAAGGCGAAATACACCTACGGTATCCTCGAGCGCCAGTTCGAGAAGATGTACAACCTGGCTGCCAGCAAGCGCGGTATCACCGGTGAGGTGTTGTTGCAACTCTGCGAATCCCGCTTGGACAACACGGTTTTCCGGTTGGGTATCGCCCCCACGCGCCGTGCGGCCCGTCAGTTGGTGAGCCACGGCCACATCACCGTTGATGGCGCTGTGGTGAACGTGGCCAGCTACGGTCTGCGTGCCGGTCAGAGCGTGGCCGTGCGTGAGCGCAGCCGGAGCCTGGAGACCATCAGCAACAGCGTTGCGGTGAGCAATCGTCGCTTCGATTGGCTGGAGTGGAACCCACAGACCATGTCCGGGAAGTTCATCGCGGCACCAGAGCGTGCCCAGATCCCGGAAACGATCCGCGAGCAGCTGATCGTGGAATTGTACAGTAAGTAAGAAGCCATCGGGGCGAGCACTGAGGAGGAGGAAAGACCAACCCAACGAACAACGATCAAGCACACATGCCCATTCTCGAATTCCAGCGGCCCGACAAGGTCACGATGATCGAATCCGATGACAAGCGCGGCACCTTCGAGTTCCGTCCCTTGGAGCCGGGTTATGGTATCACCATCGGAAACGCCCTTCGCCGGATCCTGCTCAGCAGCCTCGAAGGCCACGCGATCACCAGCGTGCGTATCGATGGCGTGGACCACGAGTTCAGCACCATCAAGGGTGTGATCGAGGATATGACCGAGATCGTGCTCAACCTCAAGCAGGTGCGCTTCCGCCGCCAGCTCGATGACCTGAGCACCGAGAAGGTCTCCTTTACCGTGACCGGCAAGGACAGCTTCACTGCGGGCGACATCGGCAAGCACACCACCGGGTTCCAGGTATTGAACCCCGAACTGGTGATCGCGCACATGGAGCCGAACGTGAAGTTGCACGTGGAGCTCACCGTAGGCAAGGGCCGTGGTTACGTGCCCGCCGACGAGAACAAGGCTCAGAACGCTCCTGTCGGAACCATCGCCATCGACAGCATCTTCACGCCGATCAAGAACGTGAAGTACACGGTGGAGAATACCCGTGTGGAGGAGAAGACGGACTACGAGAAACTCACGATCGAAGTGGTGTCCGACGGAAGCATCTCGCCGAAGAACGCACTGCAGGAAGCCGCCAAGATCCTGATCCACCACTTCATGCTGTTCAGCGATGAGCGCATCAGCTTGGAGGTGGAAGAACGGGGCACGGTGAGCGAGTCCGACGAGTTCGACGAGACCAGCCTGCACATGCGCCAGCTGCTGAAGACCAAGTTGGTGGACATGGACCTGAGCGTACGGGCACTGAATTGTTTGAAGGCCGCGGACATCGAGACCCTCGGCGACCTGGTGTCCTTCAACAAGAACGATCTCTTGAAGTTCCGGAACTTCGGGAAGAAGAGCCTGACCGAGCTGGAGGACCTGGTGGAGAACAAGGGCCTGAGCTTTGGGATGAACGTGAGCAAGTACAAACTGGATAGGGAATAACGTACGGGGGGGGATCCTTCCGCTCCAACTACGATGAGACACGGAAACAAGAACAACGCGCTCGGCCGCAAGAAGGCCCACCGCGACGCGCTGCTGAGCAACCTGGCGATCTCGTTGATCGACCACAAGCGCATCGAGACCACACTGGCCAAGGCCAAGGCCCTGCGTCTGTTCGTGGAGCCCTTGATCACCAAGAGCAAGGACGATACCACGCACAGCCGCCGTGTGATCTTCAGTGAACTACAGAACAAGGAGGCAACGGCCACCCTGTTCCGCGATGTGGCCCCGAAGGTGGCCAGCCGCCCCGGTGGCTACACGCGCATCATCAAGCTGGGCAACCGCTTGGGCGATGCCGCGGAGATGGCCATGATCGAGCTGGTGGACTTCAATACCACCTACACCAAGGAGAAGTCCGCAGGTGCAGCGAAGAAGACCCGCCGTACCCGCCGTACCACCGGCAAAGGCGCGACCGCTAAAGCCGAGCCGAAAGCCGAAGGCGGCGAGGAGGCCAAGAGCGAGTGATCGCCTCGAACGGAAATGTACCAAGGGCGCCGGAAGGCGCCCTTGGTGCGTTCAAGCCAGTTGGATGTTGCACGCGCCTGGTGCAACAAGCCATCGTACCTGCAAGAGCGTTGTGGCGATTCGGGTCACGGGATGGACCGATGGGCACCGGGACGCAGCCCCACGCTGGCCAGGACGATCACCCAGGGAAGGAGGGGCGCCAGGAAGCGTCCGCTCCACTCGTCGTGCGTTAGTCCCACGAGCGCGATGTTGAGTGCGAGGATGACCAGGACCAGGTGGATCCGTTCGCTTCTCCGGTTCCGTACGATGCCCAGCCCTGCAAGTGGATAGAGTGCGAAGAAGAGCGCGTTGATGGCATTGTGCGCGGTGGAATACCACGGCCGCGTGAGGTTGAACAGCGAGCCCACGCGCCGTAGCGTGATGCCGGCCCATTCCGATGGCCCCACGCGATCCAACAGGTGGCGTTGCGCGTCCATGATGGTGGTGCCGGTGGATCCCTCGGCACCGACCCCTCCCACACCCGCGATCACTTGCCCGCTGGCGATGGGTTCCAGCTGGGGTGCTGCGATGCGCGGCACGCTGATGGCGGCGGCGAAGAGCGCTAAGCACGCCACGGCGAAGGCCCAACGAGAGAACGGAGCCGGGATCCGCGTGCGGAACTTCCACAACAGGGCGGGTACCACGAAGAACATGCCCACGGGTCGTGCGAAGAGCGCCAGCAGACCCAGGCCGATGGTGGCAGTATCCGCGCTCGGTGAACGGTCCAGCCGCTCCACGAAGAGGATCGACATGCACGTGAAGAAATGTTCGGTGTACAGGGCGAGCGCCCAGTGCTGGATCGGTGGGCAGAGCAGGAACAGCGCCATGGCCACACGTCCGAGCGCGACATTGCCGCTGATCCGCTCGGTGAAGCGGGCCAAGGCCTCAGCGGCCAGGATGCCGAGGATCACCTGGGCGAGGATCGTGATCCATAGGCTATCGATGATCACGAACGGCAGTAGGAAAAGGATGTAGCCCGCGTACTTCAAGTAGTTCCCGGTCAGGTCGGTGAAGTCGCCGTGCAGCACGGAGCGTGCACAGCCGGTGTACTTCAGCGCCTCGTTGTCCACCAGGACACCCTGGGTCGCGCCAATGGCCACGAGCAGCAGCACGTGCATTCCGATGATGATCCATCGGGTACGCGGCAGGGCGAGCTGGTGCAGGGCGGAGTAGAACTGAGCGATGACCAAAAGTAGGGGTGTTATCAACAGCTGTGGACGATCCATTGCAGGCCCATCCCTGGGTGGCCGGTATCTTTGGGGTCTCAAACCCCGTCGTCGTCCCGCATGCTTGTAAGCCAGCACCCCGAAGCCCTTCTCCTGCTTGCCGATGGAACCATCTTCCGCGGCCGTGCGATCGGCGCTTCCGGGGTCACCACCGGAGAGATCTGTTTCAACACCGGGATGACCGGTTACCAGGAGATCTTCACCGACCCCAGCTACACCGGCCAGATCATGACCATGGCTACGCCCCACGTGGGTAACTATGGGGTGAAGGATGGCGAGGAGGAGGGTCCACGGATCAGCATCGCCGGCCTTGTCGTCAAGAAGTACAGTGAGGTATGGAGTCGCACCGGTGCTACCGGGTCGTTGGACGAGTACCTCAAGCGCCAGGGCGTCGTTGGGATCAGTGATGTGGATACGCGCAAACTGGTCCGTCACATCCGGGACAATGGGGCGCAGAACGCATTGATCAGCACCACGGAGATGGATGTTGCGGTTTTGCGCAAGCGACTGGCCGAGACACCATCCATGGTCGGCCTGGAGCTTTCCAGCAGGGTATCCACCGCTCAGGAGTACGAGGTCGGTCCGGTGGATGGAGCATTCCGGGTGGCGCTGTTGGACTTCGGCGTGAAGCGCAACATCGAGCGTTGCCTCACCGAGCGTGGTTGTCGGGTGCGTGTATTCCCCATGCACACTACGCTGGAGACCCTACTGGCCTGGAAGCCGCACGGCATCATGCTCAGCAACGGCCCCGGCGATCCCGGCGCCATGCCGGAGAGCAAGAAGCTCGTGCGCGCCATCGTGGACAGCGGTGTACCCGTGTTCGGCATCTGCCTGGGCCACCAGCTCATCGCCGAAAGCCTCGGCATGGCCACGGAGAAGATGCACCATGGGCACCGGGGGATCAACCATCCGGTGAAGGACCTGACCACCGGCCGCGACGAGGTGACCTCGCAGAACCACGGCTTCGTTGTGCGCAAGGCCGATGCCGAGGGGAACAGCGCCGTGGAGATCACGCACCTGCACCTGAACGACGGCAGTGTCGCCGGTTTCCGTCTGAAGGGCCGCCCCGTGTTCTGCGTACAGTATCATCCAGAGGCCGGGCCAGGACCGAACGACAGCCGCTACCTGTTCGATCGTTTCGTGGAGAACATGCGGAACCAGACCGCCGTAGAAACCACATCACACCAGAACGCATAACGCACCATCAGCATGAGTTCGATCGCCAAGATCCAAGCCCGCGAGATACTCGATTCACGGGGTAACCCGACCATTGAAGTGGATGTGTGGACGGACAGTGGCCATGTGGGCCGCGCCGCCATTCCCAGTGGGGCAAGTACCGGCGCGCACGAGGCTGCGGAGCTTCGCGATGGTGATAAGAAGCGCTATTTGGGCAAGGGTGTGCTCAAGGCCGTAGAGAACGTGAACAACACCCTGAACAATGAACTGAACGGGGCCTTGGTCACGGAGCAGGCCATGATCGACCGGGTGATGATCGCCTTGGACGGAACCCCCAATAAGTCGAATCTGGGCGCCAATGCGATCCTGGGGGTCAGCCTGGCCGTGGCGAAGGCGGCGGCCAGCACGGTCGGACTGCCGTTGTACCGCTATGTGGGTGGTGTGAATGCGAACACCCTCCCCGTGCCGCTGATGAACATCTTGAACGGTGGGGCGCATGCCGACAACAAGGTGGATGTTCAGGAATTCATGATCATGCCGGTCGGTGCCGCGCATTTCGCGGATGGCTTGCGGATGGGCGCGGAGGTGTTCCATGCGTTGAAGGCCGTGCTCAAGAAGAAGGGCCTGAGCACCAATGTGGGCGATGAAGGCGGATTCGCCCCCGACCTGCCCAGCAACGAGGAGGCCCTGAAGTTGGTGATGCAAGCCATCGAGCAAGCCGGTTACAAGCCCGGCGAGGATATCGTGCTCGCCCTGGACTGCGCCAGCACGGAGTTCTACGATGCGTCGAAGAAGCGTTACACGTTGGAGAGCACCGGTGACATCCTAACGAGCCAGGAGATGGTGGCCATGTGGGCCGATTGGGCCAAGCGCTACCCGATCGTGAGCATCGAGGATGGCATGAGCGAGGACGATTGGGACGGCTGGAAGCTGCTGACCGAGACCATCGGCGGCAAGGTGCAGCTCGTGGGTGATGATCTGTTCGTGACCAACACACAGCGCTTGAGCGAAGGCATCGCAGCGAGCACCGCCAACAGCATCCTGGTGAAGGTGAATCAGATCGGTACGCTCACCGAGACCATCGAGGCGGTGGAAATGGCGCACCGTGCGGGGTACACCAGCATCATGAGCCACCGCAGTGGCGAAACAGAGGATAACACCATCGCCGACCTGGCCGTGGCGTTGAACTGTGGTATGATCAAGACCGGCAGTGCCAGCCGCAGCGATCGGATCGCCAAGTACAACCAGTTGATCCGGATCGAGGAGCAGCTCGGGGCGGCCGCGCGTTATCCGGGCCGTGGCCTGCGTTATATGCGGTAGCCGATCGCCCTGTTCCGCACGTGGCGGGCTCGGGGCGTTGGGTCGAGAAGCGGTCTTATCCCATTTCGCATTAAGGCGTAGGCTAAAGCTGCGAAGGGATTTTTTCGCAGGACGATACGGCGGGGTCGTTGCGTGACCGGTGCTACGGAAAGATCACGACCGAGAAGTCATGCGGGAACAGGGCGAGTGACCGGCTCACTCCTTCGTGCGGAACGGGGTTATACCATTTGGACATTCAATAGCGGCCGAAGATGCGCGGCTATTTCTTCACAGGCCGATCCGGGAGGCCTGTTGCAACATGGTATCATTGGCTCAACCCGATGTATTGGTCCAGCAGTACCTGTTCCAGGGCTTTGCCGTTCAGGAGTTGTTCGGCATCGAGTGCTGAGCTGCGCGTACTATCGCGCCGTTGGAGCAACTGGCCGGAGAGGTTGTCGTACACTTGGCATTGCTCCGCATCGGCGATCCCGAACCCATCATCGAAGGTCCAGAACGCGAAGTGCTCCACCTCGGGGTCGAAAAGGTCCTTGCTCCAGATGGACCGGATGGGCTGTAGGCCGACCTGCGCGAGCAGGGTGTTGGCCAGGTCCGTATGCGAGCCGAAGGTGGGGTTCTGTGTTCCGCGGTAGGCTTGGAGGAGCGCACCGCCGGTGAAGAGCAAGGGGATCCGATGCCGTTCCGCAGCGTGGTGCCCTCGGTTGTGCGGCAGGTAGTGGCCATGGTCCGCCACGATCACCACCAAGGTGCTATCGTACCAAGGCTGATGCTTGCACCCTTCGATGAAATCGGCCAATGTGCGGTCCGTATAGTGCACGCTGTTGCGGTATTGTTGGGGTTGATCGTTGCCGGGAAAGCCTTCGTCCACGGGCACATCGAAGGGTTCGTGGCTGGTGCTGGTCATCACCACATGGAAGAAAGGCTCCGAGGTCCGATGCGCATCCTTCAGGTGGAAGGCGAAGAGTTCCTCGTCGTAGGCGCCCCAGCGTGTTCGGCGTTGGATGGGGAAGGAGCGCTCATCGTGCACCTTGTCGAACCCCATGGCCTCCAAGTAGGCGCGTGTATTGGCGAAGGCCACATCGCCCGCATAGTAATAGGTCGAGGTATATCCTGCGGAATCCAGGATATTCACCAGGCTGTGCAACCGGTCGAACTTGCCGTATTGCCGGATGATGGTGGTCTTGGGCTGTGAGGGAAAGCTGCTCAGGGTGGCGCAGAGGCCTTGCTCGGTGCGGAATCCGGTGCTGTAGAAGTTCGTGAACAGGAGGCCCTCCCTGGCCAGCCTGTCGAATCCCGGGGTCACGCCGCTGTCCCCGCCGAGCACCCCTACCACATCGGCGGTCCAACTTTCCAGGAGGACCAACAGGATGTTCGGCCGTTGTGCGGAGAGGATGGTCGCATCTCTTTTCGCACCATGTTGGTGGAGCGCCTTGTAACGTTGTTCCGCCTCCTCCTTCGACATGAAGGTGTAGGGGTTCGCAGAGATCTCCGGTGGTTCGGCCAGGAGCACGATCACATTCCAAGTGCCGTTGAGCGCACCGAGGTTCAACAAGGGATGCGCACCGTAGTACGACCAACTCCGGTCGATCGGGAAGGGTTGTACGCCACCGCGCATGCCCACGAAGAGGAGGGGGAGGACCAGCGGGGTGATGGCGCGTTGCCACAGGGCGTTCGTGCGGAAAGTCCGTTGGTGGTCGATCCGCGACAGGACCAGGAGTGCCACCGCACATTGGGCCACGAGGATCACGATCAATTGGCCGATCGGTGCCCCGGCCGTGGCATGCAGCACCTCTTCCGGGTAGGCCAGGTAGGAGAGTGCCTTGTGGCTCACCTTGGTGCCCCACGCGGTGAACAGGGCGATATCGCACACGTTGATGAGGCTCGTGATCACCACCAGGGTTGCGGTGATGCCCACCATGACCCGCCGGAGCCAGCGGAGTTCCTTGAAGAGGAGGACGATGCCGCAGAGCGCAACGGGGAGTGTGAGGTAGCATGCGGTGGCCAGGTCCATGGCCATGGCGCGCCGGAACCCCAGGAGGATGGTCTCGGCCGCGATGCCATTGAGCCGAGAGGTGTCGAAGAAGACGAAGCAGGCTTGTTGGACCAGGAAGAGCGCGATCCAGAACAGGATCAGCTGAAGGAGGAGCGCAAGGAGGTTCCGCATCGGCGGATCGGACGGTCAGTGAGAGGTACGGGCCACGGTCGATCCCAAAAGTACGTTCCGGTGGGTGCGGTGGACAGGGTGGCGTACGGTTTCCGGAACATCGTGTAGCGCGTTCAACCGTGCGGTCGCAGCGTACGGTGTTGTCGCCCAACCCGGGGATCGATCCGGATGGCCTACCGGCGGTGGCTGTCAATGTTCCACGATCACGTTGCCGATCAAGATGGCGGTGCGTCGATCATCGGAGAAGGTCACGGTGTAGTGCCCGGTGGGCAGACCCTCGGTGTGGATCGTGGTCTGTGGGCCCGCCACGTTCGTTGTCATCACGATCCGGCCACGCGCATCCAGCATCCGTATGGTGCCTCGGGTATCGGGCTCCAGGTTGGTCAGGTGGATGGTGTGGTCGGCGGGGTTGGGCCAAAGGGTCCAGGGCGCCCGGGGCGTTGCCTGGTTCACTCCCACGGGGCTCGTACGCCAGGCGAGCACGTATTCCCCGGTGGCGAGGCTATCCACCTCCATACGCCCATGGCCGTCGGTGGAGGATCCCAAGGTGGCGATGGTGACGCCCCAGCGAGACCACGGCGCATCGGGTGTGCGCCGGTGGAGAAGCACCAGGCTATCCTCGTGGAAGGTCACGCCCAGGGTGTCGTGCATCAGGCCCGGATCGAGGGTGTTCATGGTGTTGCGGCCATCGAATGGGAAGCGGGCACGGAAGCGTTGGCTGTCGGTCCAGCTCCCGGTAACGCGCCAGTACCGGTCAGGGGAGATCACATAGGCGAAAGGTTCGGTGGTGATCCCTTCATCGGCCGCCACCCAGTACTGTTCCAGGCGCACCAGGGTGTTCGGACCAGGACGGGGCATCAGTTCCATGTTGGCCATGGTGGAGTTGATGGTCGCCGTATTGCCAACGGTATGGGTGCTGCCGGTAACGGCCAGGGAAAGCCGGGAGTCATCGTTCAGCCAGACGAAGGCGGGTTCGAACGGGATGGTCAAGGCGATGTCGGTGGAAGGACCGCCCACCAGCACCGTATCGCGGAACACCTGTGCGGTATCCGTGCCGACCACGGCCACGGTGATGGGTACTTGTTGGTAGGGTGCCGCGGGCCCGCGTTGTTTCTGGCCGATGGAGAGCTGAAGGATCCATCCGTCCTCGCCTGGGCTGCTGTGTTGCGCGTCGATCTCGAAGGCGGCCCATCCGGGTTGTTGGATCCAGTCGCGGAAGAAGTCGGTGAGGTCCATGCCGCTTGTCTGGCTCAGGTGGTCGCGTAGCATCAGGGTGTTCACCGGTTGGAAGGCGTAGGTGTTCAGGAAGCTCGTAAGACCTTGGCTGAACGCATCGTGGCCCATGTAGCTGCGCAGGGAGTGGAGCACGATGGCGCCCTTGTTGTAGGTGTGCGTGCCGTAGGTGTGGGCCTGCGGCATATCGGCCAGGGCCCACCAGCCCGCATCGGACAAGTGGGCACGTTGGACCATGCTCCGTTGGGTGGATCGCACCTCGGCCAGGTATCGCCCCGGTCCGTACACCTGTTCCAGGAACAGGTAACTGAGGTATTCGGCGAAACCTTCGTTGATGTACATCTCCTCCGCGCGATCGCAGGTCACCTGGTTGCCGAACCAATGATGCGCGAGCTCGTGGGCCATGGTGGTCTCGTAGCTCAGTGAACCATCGACGATGGAACGCGGGTAATGGATGCTGGTGCTGTGTTCCATGGCACCTTGTGTGGTGAGCACGTAGCCCACCTTCTCCCAGCGGTAGGGCCCGAACAACGCTTCGAAATGTGCGAAGGCATCGGGCAGATGGGTGAATGAAGCGCGGAGGTTGGCCGTATCACCCGGTGCGGCCACCAGGCTCAGGGGCATCCAATGGCCATTGTCGGAGGGCAGCGAGTCGTGGATCTCCGCGTAGTTGGCGGCGGCCACCGAGACCAGGTACGCGGGCATGGAGCCCGAACATTCCCAGTGGTTGATCAAGGTGTCGCCCCCGAGCGGAATGCGGTCCACGAGCGTTCCGTTGCACCATGCCTTCTTCCCACCCGCGGTGCGGATGTGGAAGGAGTAGGTGCTGCGTTCGGTGAAGTCGTCGAGGCAGGGGAACCAGGTTCGGCCGTAGGAATGGGGTACGCTTTGGAAGGCCACGCCCAGGTTGTAGGTCAAGGCTGCGGAGGTGTAGAAGCCGCCGAAGCCGCTGGGGTCCACGATGGGGTCTCCATGGTAGTGTACCGTGAAACGCACCGTGTCGTTGGCGTGGATCGTGGTGGCGGGTGTGATCGTGAGGCGGATATCATCTTGGAGGAATGCCCATGGCCCAGTTGCGGAGGTGATGGAATCCACGGCAAGCGCCTCCAGGTGCAGGTCGAAGCTCGAAACCCCATCGATGCGCGGCGTCAGGTCTATCGTGCACACCCCGCGGATAAGGTTACCCATGGTCAGGTCGAGGTCGATCTGTTGGTGTAGGATGTCGACCGGGGCCAACTCCACGGGGCCACCCCCACCTCTGGTGGTCGGCGGACGCAGGCCGTTCTTCGTTTCGGCGCAGGTGCTTTGTGCGCGGCCCGGAGATAGAAGAACGAGGAGGGTGGATAGGGCTGTGAAGTAGCGGAGCAGGGATCGGGGCATGGTCAAAAGTAGGCCGGCAGCGGTGCTGGTATTCGCTTGGCTGGATCCCTAACTTTGGTTCCATTGGTTGGGATCCCAACCCTGGCCGAACCCATGAAACCAAGCACCGAGCTGCACGACCTCATCAAGTCGCTCACCAAGTCCGAGAAGCGCTTCTTCAAGCTGCATTCCTCACTTCAGGCCGGGGACAAGAACTACCTGCGGATCTTCGATGCGATCGACAAGCAGAAGGTGTACGACGAGGAGCAGATCAAGAAACTCTTCGCGAAGGAGACCTTCATCAAACACCTGCCGTCGGAGAAGAACCATCTCTACAAGTTGATCCTGAAAGCCCTACGGGCCTTCCACGCGGAGAGCTCGGTGAGCGGAGTGTTGAAGCAGGAGTTGAAGAACATCGAGATCCTGTATCGGAAGGCACTGTATACCGAGTGCAATAAATTGTTGCATCGGGCCAAGCGGATCGCCCGCGAGAACGAGCGGTTCTACTACTGGTTCGAGTTGCTGAATTGGGAGAAGATGCTCCTGGAGGAGGCGTATGAATCAGGGGAGTTCACCAAGGACCTGGATGCCTTGATCGAAGAGGAGCGGGAAGTGGTCGAGAAGCTCCGGAACCTGGCGGCGTATCACATCCTCTATAGCAAGATCAACTATGTGTTCCGAAGTGGCGGTTACGTGCGTACCGAAGAGGAGCATGCCATGGTGGAGGAGATCAGCGAGCACCCGTTGATCAAGGGGAAGAACACGGCGTTATCGTATCGTGCCGCTACCATCTGCTACTATACCCAAGGCTTCTGCCATTGGGCCAAACGGGATTGGGCCACGAGTTTGGTGAAGTTCCAACGGGTGCGGCAGATCCTTGATGACCATCCACAGATCCGCGCCGACCTTCCCAAGCGGTACATCCGCACGCTGCACTACATCATCAATGCGCAGATCGAACTGGGCGAGTTGAAGGGCGCGCGCGCCACGATCAAGTACATGCGCGAGCTGCCGGGTTTGCCCGGGTTCGGTTGGGAGAATCTCGGGATCCAAGTGTTCGTGGCCTGCTCCTTGGGTGAGTTGCGGCTGTTGGACCGGGGTGGAGAACACCCCAAGGCGATGGAGATCGCACCTGGCATCATCGCGGAGATGGATGCATTGGGCGAGCGGTTGCACAAGGAGCAGCAGTTGGAGTTCTGCTTCACGCTGGCCTGTGTGTATTTCGGCGGAGGGGAGATGAACAAGGCCTTGTTCTGGTTGAACAAGGTGCTCAATGACAACGAACCCACCTTGCGTCAGGACATCTTCACCTATGCCCGGTTGTTCAACCTGGTGGTGCACTACGAACTGGGTAACTATGACCTGCTGGAGTATATCGTTCGGTCCACGCAACGTTTCTTGAACAAGCGGAACCGCGCCGAAGGAATGGAGAACGTGTTGATGGAGCACATCAAGAAGCTGGGGCGTACCACGGACCCGAACCAGCGACGCGAACTGTTCAAGACGATGCTGTCGCGCTTCGAGGCGGTGTTGGATGACCCCAACGAGAGCCTTGTGCTCAAGTACTTCGATGTGGTTTCATGGGCCACGGCGCACCAGCAGGGCGTACCCTACAGCGAGGTGGTTCGTCGCCGGGCGAACGGCGCCGCCTGAGAGGTCAGGGAGCTGAGCGTACGTTGGAGGAAAGCCCTACGCCGGTCACCTTGAATTCGGTGCGACGATTGGCCTGGTGGTCCTCTTCGGTGCACTTCACACCGTTGCCACAGCCATTCACAAGGGCTTGTTCACCATAGCCCTTCGCGGTGATGCGGTCGGGGTCCACGCCGCGTTGGATCAGATAGTTCACGGCACTGTTGGCCCGGGCATCGGACAGCACGAGGTTGTACAGGTCGCCACCGCGGCTGTCCGTGTGGGAGCCGAGTTCGAAGGATAGGTCCGGGTTGTCCTTGAAGATGCGTGCGATCTTATCAAGCTCGATGGCGGCATCTACGCGGATGTCCCATTTGTCATAGTCGTAGTAGATGTTCTTGATCGCGATGGCTTCACCCACTTTCAGCGGTGTCAGCCTTACCGCGGTATGCAGGGTGTCGTTGCGCGTTCGCCCCTTGGTGCTCAACAGGGTGGTTGAGGTCAACATGTCCTTGCTGGAGACCCGCAGGGAATAGTCGGTGCTGGGCTTCAGTGCGACCAGGAATCTTCCATCAGGCCCGGTCAGAAGGGAGTTGTCTGCGTTCGAGCCAAGGTCGGTGAGGGTTATTTCAGCATTGGCCAGGAAACGGTCCTCATCATCGGTGATCAAGCCATCGAGGTAGAAGACGGGTTCATACATGGTGAAGGCGTGTATCTGGTCCAAACCGCTTCGGTCGCTGCTCAGGAAGCCAGCTTTATTGGTGCTGTCGAGCACGAAGAAGAAGTCGTCCTTCGAAGTATTGATCGGTGCGTTGAGGTTCACCGGCTCCTTCCATCGCCCATTGTGCTCCTGGGTCTCGAAAATGTCCAGCCCACCCATGTTCATGTGGCCGGTGCTCGCGAAATGGAGCGTGTTGCCGTTCACCGTGGGGAAGAGCTCGTTGCCAGGTGTGTTCACGGTGGAACCGAGGTTCTCGGGTTCGGTCCAGCCGGTGCCGTTGTCCATACACCGCCAGATATCCGTGCCACCCAGACCGCCCGGCCTGTCCGATGCGAAGTACAAGGTCTTGCCATCCGGGCTCAAGGCCGGATGTCCGGTGGACCATCGTTCGCTGTTGTACGCGAAGGCATGGAGGTCTCCCCACTTTCCGGTGCTGTCCAAGGTGGCCCTGAAGAGCATCAGATGGCTGGTGTTCCGCTCGTCCTTCAGGAGTTTGCGCTCCATGTAGTGGCTGCGCGTGAAGTACATGGTACGGCCATCGGCGCTGATCGCGACCGGACCTTCATGGTAGTTCCCGTTCACGCTGCCAGGGATCGGCTCGGCCGTGGTCCAGGTCACCTCTGATCGAGAGGTCGTATGGTAGAGGTCAAGGAAGGAGCCGTTGTTCCACGGGTTGCCATTGTGGGTGTCGCGTAGTTCCTCGCCAACGAACAACAGACCTCCTTTGTAGGGTACACCAGCGAACGCGCTGGCCACGCCCGGGATGGTGAGGCGGTTCACGAAGAAACGGGAGGAGTCCTGATAGAACGAGGAGTAGCCTTGTGTGGATCCGAAGAGGTCGAGTGCCCGGCGGTTCTCCGGGGTCTGTTGCAGAACGCGCAGGAACATCTCGGCGGCATCATCCGGTTCACCCGCTGCGAGGAGCACCTCTCCATACTGAAGAGCGGTGTCGCCCGTGAGCGGATGTGCGGCGTAGAGCTGGCGGTAGTGGGCCAGGGACCGATCCCATGCGTTGTGCTTGCGGTAGGCATCGGCCAGGCGCGCGCGAGCACCGCGGTCCTCGTGTTTCGCGAGCGCCTTTTCGTAGAGACGCTCCGCCTTGGGGTACTGCATCAGGTCGTAGGCTTCGTCCGCGCGCTGCATCCGCAAGGATGTGCATGAGGATAGGGCCGCCATCACCGCGATCCCGAGAAGGGTTCGTTCGCGCGTCATCATCAGAAGTATCGAGGGGTCTTGATGCGGATGGGCTCCTTACCGAAGTCGAACCCGAGCATCACTTCGTGGCTCCCGCTGGTATGGGTACGTAGTTTGGAAGTGGTCATGTCGTAGGCGTAGCCCACGCGCAGCATGGGGTTCACCTGGTATTCGAGCATGCCTACGAGTGCATCGCCCGTACGGTATCCGAGCCCAAGCCAGATGCGCTCGCGGTAGAGCACGTTGCAATTCACGTCGGCTTCGATGGGGGCGGCCGGTGTGTATTTGATCATGGTGCTCGGCTTCAGGTCGAACGATTCGTTCAAGGAGAAGACCCGCCCCGCATGCAGGTAGTAGTGCTGGGTGAAATAGTCGTCGATGGCCCCCTTGGCGTTCATGGCGATCTTGCCATCCGCGGCATAGATGGTAGGGACTGAGAGGCCGACATAGGAATACGTGTCGTACCAGTAGAGGCCGAACCCGAACTTGCCCACCGGCTGGTTGGTGAGGTCGCTCTGGAAGACCTGGTCATTGGTGTCCCAGAACGTCAGTTCGCTCAGTCTGGCGGAGTAGATGGACAGGCCCGCGCGCATGCCGAACGCCAGTTTGCTGCCCGGGCTCACGCGGATGTGGTAGGCGTAGTGGCCGGCGATGTCCAGGTCGCGGCTCACCCCGATCTGGTCGTGTACGATGGAGAGCCCTGCCCCCATCTTACCTTTCATGAGCGGTGCATCAACGGCCATCATGCTGGTGCGTGGTGCACCTTCCACCTTCAACCATTGGCTGCGATGCAACAGGCTGCCGCTCATGTAGGGGTGGCTGCCTGCGTATGCGGGGTTCAGGAAGAGCTGGTTGAACATATACTGGCTCACCATCACCTCTTGTTGCGCGAACAGCTTCGAGCAACCGAGCACGGCCAGCACCAGGAAGGATATGCGGTGAATGGGCTTCATGTGTCGGTCGTTGTTCAGCGGCGCAGGTCCACGTAGCCTTGCAGGGTACGTTCACCGCCATTTATACTCAAGATCACGAAGTAGGTTCCATTTGGGAGTTGGGCGCCTTGGCTGTTCTCGCCCGCCCATTCGTTGCTGTAGTTGGGCCGTTCGTACACCACGTTGCCCCATCTGTTCAGCACCGTGAACAGGTTCTTGGGGTTTCCTTCGATGCCATGGATCACGAAACGTTCGTTGTCGTTGTCGCCGTTGGGGCTGAAGGCGGTGGGCATCTCCAGGTCGGTGGGCTGGGTGAGTTCCACGGTCAATGTTGCCGTGCACCCATTGGCATCCGTCACCAACAGGGTGTAGCTACCTGCGGCCAATCCGCTTATGCTTTCCGTGGTGGCTCCGTTGGACCAACTGAACTGGTACGGTTCGGCGCCGCCGCTCACGGCCGTGGTGATGCTTCCGTCCTGCGCGCCATAGGCGCTCACGTGATGCCCGGCTGCGTAGCTGGAGAGCAGTGTGTCCATGGTGATCGCAGTGGGCTCTTCGATGGTGTAGTTCCCGGTGAAGTCGCATCCGAGCGCGTCGGTGACGGTCACCACGTATTGGCCTGCGCCAAGTCCGACCAGATCCTCCGAGGTCGAACCGTTGCTCCAGACGAAGGTGAATGGCGCGGTGCCACTGGTCACAGAGAGGTCCACCTGGCCGCTTTCCGCACCATGGCAGAGGTTGGCAGTGCTGATCGCGGTGACATCGAGGGCGGGGGAGCCGGTCACCGTGGCCATGGCTTGTGTGGTACAGCCATTGGCATCGACAACGGTTACGCTGTATGATCCGGGGCTCAGGCCGCTGACGTCCTCGGTGCTGGCGCCGTTATCCCAGGTGAATTGGAAGGGGGCGCTTCCACCGATCACGTTCAAGTCCACGCTTCCACTGTTTGCGGAACAGGCCGATGGCGTGGCTGCGGCTGCGAGTTCGAGCGGCGCGGGTGCATCAAGTGTGGAGCAGCTTTGGGCTACGCAGCCGTTCGCATCGGTGATGGTGGCGCAGAAGGTTCCTTCGCCGAGACCGACTATCATGCCATCGGTGGAGGAGAAGCCGTTCGGTCCGGTCCAGGCGTAGGTGTATGGTGCGGCTCCACCGCTGGTGATCACCTCGATGGATCCATCCTGTGCGGATGCGCAGGAGATCTGGGTGCCTCCGGGGAACAAGCTCGTGTTCAAGGTGGGGACGACCGGCTCCGGTGCGGTGATGACCACGGTCTGTTCCGCGGTGCAGCCGTTGATGTCGACCACGGTGGCCGTGTAGGTGCCGACCGCAAGTCCGGCGATATCGGAACTATTGGAGCTGAAGCCGTTCGGCCCGCTCCAGGTCACGGTATGGCCGCCATTGCCTCCGCTGATGGCCAAGTTGATCGCACCATCGCTGATGCCGTTGCATGTGGTTCCGAAGCCTTGGTATAGTGTGGCCGTGGCGGTGGCCACCAAGGCGGAGTCTGGCTGTGTCAGGGTCACGGTGGTGAAGAAGCTGCATTGGTTGGCGTCGGTCACCACCAGCTCATAGGCGTAATCTCCCGCTGGCAGTCCATCGATGTCCTCGCTGTTGGCGAATTCGATCTCGTCCGGACCGCGCCAGCTGAACACGTAGGGGCCATTGCCACCGGTGATGGTGGCATCGATGGAGCCATCGCTGGCGCCGAAGCAGCTCACGTTGGTCCCACTGGGGTAAACGGAGAGGCTCAGGTCCGCCTCCACCCGTGTTGGTGGCTCGGATAGGGTGATGGTGCTGTCGAGCACACAGCCGTTCGCGTCGGTGATCGATACGGCGTAATCCCCCGCGATGAGCCCGGTGTTCTCAAAGGCGGTCGAGTAGAACGATCCCGGACCGTTGATCGTGACCGTGAACGGTGCGAGTCCACCAGTGGGCTGGAGGTTGATGACCCCGGTGCTATCACCCTGGCATTGCAGGTTGTACTCGCCATAGAACGAGACGTATGTTCCCGTACTCATGGGGGCCGGACCGGAGAGGGTGGTCTGGAAGGTTCCGGAGCAACCGAGTCCGTCGCTGACGCTGACGGTATAGGTTCCGTTCACCAGGCTGAAGAGATCCTCATCGGCGCTGCTGAAGCCATCGGGTCCGGTCCAGGTCAGCGAATAGGGTAAGCCACCACCGGTTATGGACAGGTCGATCGTGCCGGACGTGCCATCTGCGCACAGGTTGGCATTCGTGGAGAAGGCTGCGTTGATCGGCTCCGGTGCCGAGAGGATGATGGTGGAGTCGTTCCGGCATCCGTTGGCATCGGTCACCACCATGGTGTAGCTGCCTGCGCTCAACCCGTTGATGTCCTCATGTTGTGAGGCGTATCCGTCGGGACCGGTCCAGTCGAACTGGTACTGCGGGCTACCTCCGCTCACGGTCACGTCCACGCCGCCGTCATTGCCGATACAGCTCACCTGGTGCCCATCGAAGTCGGTGAAGGCGATCACCACCTCGAGCGGATCGGGTGCGGTGAGGGTGGCGCTGGCCGTTCCTGTGCATCCGTTGGCATCGGTCACCAAGAGGTCGTATTGCCCGGCTTCGAGGCTCACGAGGTCCTCGTTGGTGCTGGTGAAGCCATTCGGTCCGGTCCAGGCGTAGGTATATGCCGGTGTACCGCCGGTGGTGGTCGCATTGAACACGCCGATCGCGATGGTGGCGCAGGGGATGTTGTAACCTCCGTTGTAGGTCACCGAGGCGAGGTCCACCTGTACCGGTGCGGGTTCTGTGATCTGGTGCGTGCTCGCATGAGTACAGCCGTTGGCATCCGTCACGTTCAGGGTATAGGTGCCGGCGTAGAGCGAGGCGATGTTGGCGGTGTTGGCGATGAAGCCATCGGGACCGTTCCATGCGATGGTGTACGGCATGGTGCCTCCGCTGATCGTGGCATCCATGCTTGCCTCGTTGCCACCAGCGCAGGTGATGTTCGCCCCACTGGGACCGATGTTCGTGGTCACGTCCACCAGCACGCTTGCAGGGGCCACAAGGGTGTACGTGGCCTGTACGGCACAGCCATTGCCATCGGAGACCTCCACGGTGTACGTGCCCGAGGTGATCCCGGTCCGGTCCTCGGTGGTGGTGCCATCGTTCCAGAGGATGGAGTATGGTGCTGTGCCTCCGCTCACGGTCAGGTCGATGCTTCCGTCGGTGGCGCCGTTGCAGGTCACGTTACTGCCATTGATGTTCGAGAGCACGGCGACCAGGTCGAGCGGCGTAGGTGCGGTGAGCAGTTCATTGGCCTGCGCCGAGCACCCGTTGGCATCGGTCACCATGGCCTGGTACATGCCCGCGCTGAGGCCGGTGATGTCCTCGGTGGTCGCCGAGAAACCGACACCGTCCGACCAGGACACGGTATATGGGGCGGTACCGCCGCTGATGGTCAGGTCGATCGCACCGTCGGTTCCGCCTGCGCAGGAGACGCCCACGCCACCAGGATATGTGGTCGTGCTGATGGCCAGGTCGAGTGGCGAAGGAGCGGTAAGGGTGGTGCTCGCCGTTGTGGAGCAACCGTTCGCATCGGCGATGGTGGCGGTGTAGCTGCCTGGTTCGAGCCCTTGGATGGTGTTCCCGGTGGCCACATATCCGTTGGGGCCTGCCCAGGTGATCGAATAGTTCGGTGTACCTCCGGAAACCGCCAGGTCGATCCTTCCGTCCGCGGCATCGCTACAACTCACCCCATGGCCGTGGTGGTCCTGGATGCTAAGGGTGGTGGACAGTACTTCCGGGGCTTCCAAGAGGAATGTGGCGGAGCTGGTGCATCCGTTCATGTCGGTCACCTGCACATGGTAGTTGCCGGGTTCCAAGCCCGTCACATCTTCCGTGGTGGCACCGAAGCCATTGTCGCTGCTCCAGATGAAGGTGTGGCCTCCGGCACCGCCCGTAACGGTGAGGTCGATGCTGCCATCACTGGCATCGGCACAGGAGGTCGCGGCGCCGTTGTGATCGCCGGCAAGCCCCACGACCACCAAGGTATCAGGCTGGGTCAGGGTCGATTGCACCTGGGTGGTGCATCCGTTGGCGTCGTTGATGGTAGCGGTGTATGTACCGGCCACCAGGTCGCTGATGTTCGCGGTGTTCGCGGTGAAGCCATCGGGACCGGTCCAGGTGATGGCCCAGGGTTGGTTCCCACCGGTGATCTCCAGGTCGATCCGACCCGTGGTGCCGTGGCAGGCGATGGCATGGCCGCTGTTGCTGGTGGGGACGACCGTCGTGGCGGTCAACGGGGCAGGCTCGGTCAGGATGCTCGTGGTCGTAACGGTGCAACCGTTGGCATCGGTGACGGTGAAGCCATAGGATCCGGGGGCGAGGCCACTGATGTCCTCGGTGATCGCAACGAAGCCGTTGGGCCCGGTCCAGTTGAAGGTGAAGGGAGCCGTACCACCCGATACCGTCGCGTTGAGGCTACCATCGGAAAGGCCCGCGCAAGAGATGTTGTGGCCGCTGTACGTGCTGGCGTCCAACGTGGCGGCCAAGGGGTTGGGTGCGGTGATGGTGCGGCTCAGGTTCACGGAGCAGCCGTTGGCATCGGAAACGCTAACGGAGTAGCTGCCGCTGAGGAGGCCGCTGATGTCTTCGGTGTTGGCGCTGTATCCGTTGGGTCCGCTCCAGGCGTAGCTGAAGGGGGCTGTGCCGCCGGTAACCTCCAGGTCGATGCTGCCATCGCTAGAGGTGGCGCACGACACGCCCCAGTTCCCGTTGAAGGTGCTGGTCGTGGCATTGACCAACACCGAGCCGGGTTGGTTCACGTTGAAGTCGGTTACGCGAGCGCAACCCTGGGCATCGGTCACGCTCAGCGTGTAGATGCCGGCGGCCAAGGCATTGATATCCTCCGTTACGGCGGTGTAGCCGTTGGGTCCGCTCCAGGCGAAGGTGTAGGGGCTGGTGCCACCGGCTACCGTGGCGTCCACCGCGCCGGTCGCAGAGCCTTGGCAGGCGGCCGTTGTCACCGTTCCGGAGGTGGTGAGGGGCAGTGGTTCGATGATGGTGACCAAGGTGTCGATCACACAGCCGTAGAAGTCGGCGATATGCAGGTCGTAGTCGCCGGGCTCCAATCCATCGATGTCCTCAAGTCCTGTTTGTTGACCGTTCGGAGCGGTCCAAAGGAGGGAGTATGGGGCGTTGCCTCCGGTCAAGGTGATATCGATGGCTCCATTGGCGGCACCGTGGCAGTCCACCTGGTCAATGACGATACCCAGCGTGAGGGGTTCGGCGGCACCTTGGATGGTGACTGGGAAGTGTTTGCTGTGCGAGCATCCGTTGGCGTCGAGTACTTCCACCATGTGGAGTCCGGGTGCGAGGCCGGTGGCGGTGGCGCCGTGTACGGGCGGTTGTGTATCCCAAGTGATGATGTATGAACCACTACCACCGTCCACGTGGATCGTGGCTTCACCGTCGTGCGCGCCAAAGCACGTCTCATGCTGCACAGGGTCGAAGTAGGTGCTGATCGGTGCGGCCGGTTGCTCGATGTCGACGTTAGCACTGGCGGAACAACCGTGGGCATCGGTCACCACCACCGTGTAGGTGCCGGCGGCGAGGTCCGTGGCGGCATCGGTGGTCTGTGCCGGCGTGCTGTTCCACACGTGGTCGTAGGGCGCGGTTCCGCCGCTGGCCAGTGCGGTGGCACTGCCCGAGAGTGCGCCGTGGCAAAGGACATCGGTCTGTTCCGTGATGCTCACGGTAAGGCTGGTCAAGGGTTGGTCGATCGTGGCGTTGCGCTGGATCGAACATCCGTTCGCATCGGAGATGGTGCAGGTCCAGGTGCCGGCGGGGAGGCCGGTGGCACTTGGGTCGGTTTGTGCTGGAGCGGTGTTCCAGGAGTAGGTGTATGGCGCGGTTCCGCCACTGGCGGTGGCGAGCGCGGATCCATCGTTACCGCCATGGCAGGCAACGCTGGAGGTCATCGAGGCGTTGCCGGTGAGAACTGGTGCTTCGGATAGCACGATCGGTGCCTGGCGTGTGCAACCATTGGCATCGGTCAATGTGAGGGTATAGGCGCCCGCCTGCAAGGCACTGATGTTGGCTGTTGCGGCCGTGAAGCCTCCGGGTCCGTTCCAGAGCGGGTTCACGGGGGCCACGCCGCCGGTGATGGTGGCGTTGATGCTTCCGGTCGAGGTGCCATGACAGCCGATGTTCCATCCGCCGGTCGTTGTCGCGGCGGCAAGGGAGGCGCTGAGCGCGGCGGGTGCCTCAAGGGTGTAGTTCGCAGAGGTGGAGCATCCGTTGGCGTCGGTGAGGGTGTACGTGTACGTGCCGACGGCAAGGGTGCTGAGGTCCTCTGTGTTCGCGGTGGATCCGTTAGGCCCTGTCCAGGCATGGGTGTACGGTCCGGTACCACCGGTGATGGTCTGTGCGATGCTGCCATCGGTGGCCGTTGGGCAGCTCACGGCGAAGCCGTTGAAGTCGCTGGTGGTGGCACTGATGTTGAAGAGGCCGGGTTGGCCGACGTTGAAACTGGCGTTCGCTTGGCACCCGTGGGCATCACTTACGGTCAAGGTGTACACGCCGGATCCCAGCCCACCGATATCCGTGTTGTTGGAGGAGAATCCATTGGGCCCGGCCCAGGTCACCGCGTACGGTGCTGTGCCGCCATTGATCTCCGCATCCACCGAGCCGTTCGCGGCACCGCCACAGACCGCGGCGGTCACTGTTCCGCTGATGCTGAGCGCTGCGGCAGGTTGAGTCACGGTCGCCGTGGCCGTTGCCGAACATCCGTTGGCATCGGTCACCGTGCAGGTCCATGGCCCGGCGCCGAGGTTGTTCGCCGTAGCGGTGTTCTGTACCGGAGTGGTGTTCCAGACGTAGCTGTACGGCATGGTGCCACCGCTCGTGGAGATGGTAGCACCGCCCGTGTTGTTGTTGAAGCAATCGACGTTGGACTGTGCCCCGATCGAGGCGGTCAATGCTGCGGCAGGTTGGGTGATGGTCACGGCCTGTGTCGTGGTGCAACCACGGGTGTCCATGATGGTGCAGGTCCAGGTGCCAGCGATAAGGTTGTTCGCCGTGGCGGTGTTCTGGGTCGGTGCGGTGTTCCAGCCATAGGTGTAGGGCGCGGTGCCACCTGTGACGGAAACGGTGGCGCTGCCGCCGTTGGCGCCGTAGCAGCGTACATCGGTCTGGGCGCTCAAGGTGGCCGCAAGTGCCGCTGCGGGCTGGGTGATGGTGACGCTACGCGCCGTGCTGCAGCCATTCGCATCGGTCACCGTGCAGGTCCATGTGCCCGCGGTGAGGTTGGTCACCGAGGCACTGTTCTGTACGGGCGATGTGTTCCACGCGTAGCTGTAAGGTGCGGTACCTCCGGTCACGTTGATGGAGGCGGTGCCGGTGTTGCCGCCATGGCAGTTCACCGGTGATTGTGATGCGATGCTGGCACTGAGGGCCGCAGCCGGTTGTGTGATGGTGACGTTCTGCGAGATCGTGCAGGAACGAGCGTCCACCACGGTGCAGGTCCATGTGCCCGCGGTGAGGTTGGTCGCCGAGGCACTGTTCTGTACGGGCGATGTGTTCCAGGTGTAGGTGTACGGTGCCGTACCTCCGCTCACGTCCACCGTCGCACCACCGTTGTTCCCACCATGGCAGCCGGGGTTGGTCTGCGCGCTGATGCCGGTGCTCAGGGTTGCGGCGGGTTGGGTGATGGTGATCTGCTGCACCGTGGTGCAACCGCGGGCATCGGAAATGGTGCACGACCAGCTGCCCGCACTCAGGGAAGTCGCGGTCGAGGTGGTCTGTACGGGCGAGGTGTTCCACGCGTAGCTGTACGGGGATGTACCACCGCTCACGGCCACGGTCGCCGATCCGGTGTTGCCCCCGAAGCAATTCACGTTGGTCTGTGCACTGGTGGTGGAGGTTAGCGCGCTTGCCGGTTGTGTGATGGTGACGTTCTGTGCGGCCGTGCAACCATTGGCGTCGGTCACCGTGCAGGTCCATGTACCGGCAGGCAGGCTGTTCGCCGCTGCGCCGTTCTGTGCCGGCGCGGTGTTCCAGGCGTAGGAGTATGGCGCGGTACCTCCGTTCGCGGAGATCGATGCACTGCCGGTGCTGCCCCCGTAGCAGTTCACGTTCGCTTGGGAGTCCACACTGGTGCTTAGCGCGGCGGCTGGTCCAGTGATCATAACGCTGCGCACCGTGGTGCATCCGTTGGCATCGGTCACCGTGCAGCTCCAGGTGCCCGCGCGCAGGTTCGTGGCCGTTGCGGAGTGTTGTGCAGGCAGGGTGTTCCAGCCATACGCGTAGGGCGATGTCCCTCCGTTCGCGGCGATGGTCGCAGTCCCGGTATTGCCTCCGAAGCAAGCGACGTTGGCCTGTGCGCTGATGGTGGTGTTGAGGCTGGTGTTGGGCTGTGTGATGGTGACGCTTTGCGAAGTCGAGCATCCGCGGGCATCGGTCACCGTGCAGGTCCAGGTGCCAGCCGAGAGGTTGTTGGCCGTCGCGGTGTTCTGCACGGGGGTGGTGTTCCAGGCGTAGGCATATGGCGCAGTGCCGCCTTGGGCATCCACGGTGGCACTTCCGGTGTTGGCACCGGTGCAACCCACATCCACCTGTTGAGCCAGGATCGCGCTGAGCGCTGTGGCGGGCTCGGTGATCGTCACGTCCCGTGTGATGGAGCACTGGCGTGCATCGGTGATGGTGCAGGTCCAGGTGCCGGCGATCAGGCCATTGGCGGTGGCGGTGTTCTGGGTAGGCGTGGTGTTCCAGCTGAAGCTGTATGGACCGGTGCCTCCCGAAACAGCGACCGTTGCACTTCCAGTGGCTCCCGCGTAACAAGCGACGTTCGATACCGAGCCCAGACTGGAGGATAGCGCGGCTGCGGGCTGTGTGATGGTGACGGCCCGTGATGCGCTACAGCCGTTGGCGTCCGTAACGGTGCAGGTCCAGGTTCCAGCCGCGAGGTTGCTTGCTGTGCTGCTTGTCTGTTCGGGCGCGGTGTTCCAGCTGTAGGTGTATGGTGTTGTTCCACCGCTGGCCACGACGTTGGCACTGCCTGTGGCCTCGCCGTGGCAGTTCACGTTCTGTACCGTGCCGGCGCTGGCCATCACACGTCCAGTGGGTTGGGTGATCGAGATGCTGCGCATGGTGGAGCATCCATTCGCGTCGGTCACCGTGCAGGTCCAGTTGCCCGCAGTGAGGCCCACGGCCGTGGCTGCGTGTTGCACGGGTGCGGTGTTCCAGCTGTACGTGTAGGGTGTGGTGCCCCCGGTGGCCGTTATAGTGGCCGATCCGGTGGCGTCGCCGAAGCAGCCGACCGGTGTTATGTCGGCGATGGAGGTCGCAAGTGCCGCTGCGGGCTGGGTGATGTCCACGCTCATCGTGGTGGCGCAACCGTTGGCGTCCGTGATGCTGCACGTCCATGTGCCGGCCGGGAGGTTGTTCGCGGTGGGCCCATGTTGTGCGGGAGAGGTGTTCCAAACGAAGGAGTAGGGAGCGGTACCACCGGACACGGCCATGGTGGCGGAGCCCGTGGTCGTACCGTGGCAGGCCACGTTCACCTGTGAGCTCAGCGATGCGGAAACCGCGGCCGCCGGTTGCGTGATGGTGGCTTGTTGTGCGGTGCTACAGCCATGGGCGTCCGTTACGGTACAAGTCCAGGTCCCTGCCGGGAGGTCCATGGCCGTGGCCGTGTTCTGTGCCGGACTGGTGTTCCATGCATAGGTGTACGGTGCGGTACCGCCGCTCGCACTGATGGTGGCCGCACCGTTGTTGCCACCGAAGCATGCCACAGGGGTAGTGCTTTGCACCGTCGTGCTTAGGGCGGCGGTGGGCCCCGTGATGGTGGCCGTTGCGGTGGTACTGCAGTTGTAGCCATCCGTGATGGTGACGGTATAGCTGCCCGGTGCGAGCCCGGTCGCCGTGGCGGTGTTCTGCACCGGAGCGCTGTTCCAGGCGTACGAGTAGGGTAGTAGCCCACCGCTGACCTGTACGGTAGCTTCACCCGTGTTGGATCCGAAGCACTGCACATGTGCCATCCCGCTCATCACAGGTGCGATGAAAGTGGGCTCGGTCATGTTGAATGATGCGGAGAACGTACACCCATTGGCGTCGTTCACCTGTACGTTGTAATTACCGGCACCGATCCCAGAAAGGTTCTGGTTGTTGGAGTCGAAGCCGTTCGGGCCGGTCCACGCGATGGCATAAGGCGCGGTACCGCCGACGAGTGCAAGGTTCAAGGTCCCTGTGCTGGCGCCATGGCAGGCGATGTTCTCCCCGAAGGGTTGAATGGAAGGTGTGAGGGTTCCGGTGAGGTCCGCCGGTGAACCCACGTTGAAGCTGCGGGTCCGGGTGCATCCGAGGTCGTCCGTGATCACCAGGGTGTAGGTGCCCGCCGCGATGTTCACCAGATCCTCGGTGGCCGCAGTGAAGCTGTTCGGGCCGGTCCAGCTGTAGGTGTACGGTGCGATACCGCCTTGCACCTGGAGGTTGATGGCGCCATTGGAGGCACCGGAACAGAGCGGTGCGGTGATGGTGGGGATGAGTTCCATGTTGCTCACCCTGACCTGACGGCTCATGGTACGCGAGCATGTGCCTTCATTCACCACCACGGTATAGGTCGTGGTCTGTACGGGTTTGGCCCAGGGTGCGGCCACGCTACTGGAACTGAGCGAGTAGGCCGGGCTCCACGAGTAGTGGGTGCCACCGTTCACCTGCAACTGGATCGAGTCGCCCCGGCAGATCCTGGCCATGTTGGGCGATAGCGTCGCGATCAGGGTGTCGAGGATGTCGAAGTTCAAGGTGTCCAGGTTCAACGCCGGGCAAAGAGGGTTGCCCAGGATGAACAGCAGGTTCTCCGTTGATTCGTTCAGGCCATCGGCGAGGGGGGTCACCGGCACGTTCACCGAGGTCTGGTTCGCCGGAATGGTCGCCGTTTTCGCCACCCCGGGGTTCACGTTGCCGATCGCGCTGTAGTCCGTGCCGTTGATGGCGGAGCCCTGCAGGTAGTAGGTGAGGTGGAGCGGGGTGGGTTGTGCCGAGGGGCGGGTGAAGGTGACCCAGCCCGGGTTGCAACCTTCCACCATGTCCGGTGTCCCGTTCAGCGTATGGCTGGTCATGGTCACCTGGTTGCTTCGGATGCGTTCGATGAAGACGCCACTGTCGAACTTGCGGTCCGAGGCATCGGCCACCACCAGCTTCAGGTGGTAGGTCTGGCAAGGCTGTACTGCCGATTCGGCGTACAGGCCACGGGTGAAACCGTCGTACTGGATGTGCTGCCCACCCGCGTTGTCGAAGTAGTACGCGCTGTTGGAGCCGTTGTTGACGTTGTTGATGGTGACCGGCTGGTTGGTGCCCGGCACCAAAGCGATGTTATGGTCGTTGCCGATGCCGGGGTCGCCGGCGATGCCAGGGCCACTGATGAAGAACCCGAATACATCGTTGTATTGCGAGCCCACCCATTCGTTGTATTCCTCACTCCCCAGTACGAAGTTGAATCGGAGGGAGTCGCCACTCGGGATGATGTCGAATTCGAAGAGGCAGGCGTCCTTCGTGTTGCGTCCGGTCACCACGTTCAGGAGGGCGTTTCCGCTGGTGCCCTGTTCGAAGCTCTTGTTCTCCACGCTGTTCGGGCCGATGGCGTCGGAGATCTTGCCCGAGCCGAGGATCACGCCCTCGTCGATCCCCAGGTTGCTACCGGCGTAGGTGAAGGTGCCGTAGCCTTGTGCGTGGCAGTTGATCACCGGGTTGGCGATGACCACTCCCGGCCCGGTGATGGTGGAGGCCAACGCCTGTAGGTCGGTCTGTGGGGCCACCGTGAGCTGTGCTTCGGCGACCTGGAACAGCAGCGGAACGGCCAACCCCGTGAGGATCGGTCGAAGGTTCATTCGTGCGCGCAACGGCATGGTCGTCTTCGGTGTCATCGGTTGCGTACTTGTTCGCAGGCGGCTTCGGCCTGGGCCAGGGTTTGTTCCGATCGGCGGACCCGCGAGGCCGAGGAGCGGCTGCGCAGCATCGCCGAGGATCGGGCCTCAAGCTCGGTAGGTGTTGCGCCCGATCGTGCCTCCAGGACGATGATGCCCGCAGGTACACAGGCGAAGACCAGGTGCATGTCGCCGGTGCGCTTCAGCTCGCGCACGATCTCATCACGGGTGGCGCTCGTCAAGCCTTCCACCTGGTAGGTGATACGCGAAGGGGCGAGGTGCTGGTCTTGGGCTTGGCTACGGGTGCCGATCAGTACCAGCAGGAGGCCAAGTGCGCGCAAAAGGATCGATGTGTTCTTCATCGTCGGTTCGTTCGGGCCGCTGTTGGATGAGTGGTCCATGAGCGGCGAGGAGCATGGTCTGGGCCATTTATACTGAAGTTCGACGGGAAAGGTTCAACGGCAGATGAACCGGTCGTGACTGGCGATGGGTCCTTTCGGCGATCGGTTCGCTACCATTGGGCCGGTCAAGAGCGGCCGGAGATGCATGGCTGTTCATGCACAGACCGATACGGGAGGCCACTGGTGTAGCGGGACCTACGGCACAGGTCTTTCGGTGAAGGCCTGAGGAAAATGATCAAGCGGATAGGCTGGAGTTTGATGTCCAATGGATATGAGCCATCCCATGCGCGCCCCCCGCACACGGCGCGTTCAGCGGAAGGGGGCGGTCGGCCGAAGGGCTTACCCCCTCCCGGCATCTATCCGATCGAAGGTGGTCCGGAAGTATCCTGGTTCACCTGGGATGCCCGGTCAGGCTGCGCCCTGTTGACGCTTCTCCAAGGCCTGGTGCAGGATGATCCCTGCCGCCACGGAAACGTTCAGCGAACCGATGGAGCCGGCCATGGGGATCTTCACCAGCTCGTCTGCCATCCGTAGGATCGCATCGCTGATACCCTCATCCTCGGCTCCCATCACGATCACCAGTGGGCCCGACAGGTCGCATTGGGACAGAGGTGTGGCCCCTTTCTCGGTGCATGCGACGATCCGCAGGCCATGGTCACGCGCCGCACGCAGACCGTCGGCCAATCGGCTTACCCGGCACACGGGTTTACGCAATAGTGCCCCGGCGGAGCTCTTCACGGCATCGGGCCCCAGGCGCGCCGTACCCATCTTCGGAACGAGCAAGGCATGCACTCCGAAGCATTCGGCACTACGGGCGATGGCCCCCATGTTGCGAACGTCCGTCACGCTATCCAGGGCCAGGATCAGTGGCGTCTCACCGTTCTCGTACGCGCGCGCGATCACTTCTTGCAGGTCCTGTTCCTCCACCTGGCTCAGGAAGGCGATCACACCTTGGTGTTCAGTGCGTGTCAACCGGTCCAGTTTCTCCACCGGAACGGGTTGCCAAGGGATCTGGCGGTCCATGGCCAACTGGCGGATCTCCCGGATCCCATCACCACCGGCCTCCCGTCGGATCAGCAGCTTCTCCACGTTCTTTCCCGCACGCAGGGCTTCGATCACCGGCCATACGCCGCATACAAGGTCGTTCGCTGCCATGGCACAAAGGTGAGGGTTCGCGGCCGGTTATCGGCCTGGTGCCCCGAAGACAGCCTGTTTTCGGCGGGTTGATCGGCCCGCCATCGGATATGATCAGTTCTGGTATACCCTTCCGTTGCGCCAGCTTTCCACGTTCCGGTACCAGGCTCCCTTCAACATCGGATCGCGCTCCAAGACCAGGTCATTGTCGTTCAGCGCGCCCTTTCTGGGCTTGAAGGTGAAGGAGAGGCTCATCAGGTTGTTCTCCTCCCCGTAGATCCAGGTCTCGCTCTGATCATTCTTGTAAATGGTGGAGGGCATGCCGAAGATGATATGCACCAGTCCGCGGTCCGTGCGCCACCCTTCGGATTCGGCGGTGAAATGCCGGTTGGCGGTCTCCACGCGGCCGTAGAAGATCCGGATGGCCTCGCGTCCACGTTCACGGTCTCCGGCCGCATCGATCCAGAAGCGCTCAACGGCCTGCCGCACGTCATCGCTTTTCTGGATCCGTTCGTATTCCTGGTTTGATGTGATGTAGCGGATCGGCTTCAACATGTCATCCGTCGTGGCCACGATGGGATAAGCTTCGGAGATCGAATACACCGCATAGCTCGGCGTATGGGCCGTGTCCAGGTATATCCGGTACGCTCCTGTTCGGGACAGGTCAAGTCTGAAGTGGCCGTTGTCATCGACCATTGCCGTGAAGGTGGTGTCGGGCGGTGCGCTCGCAGTGGGGTCTGCCGGAGGGTTCGTGGTGAAAACGGGAGCGGGCAGGTTCGTATGGGCAGGGTACCGGCGCACCGTCAAGCGAGCGTTCGCACAACGTTTGCAGTGGATGCGCACCACACCACCGTTGAAATGGTCGGTGAAGTAGGGGAGTCCATGGCTGGTGTCAACGGGCATGAAGTATTGGTCGGTGGCCTGTTCGTCGCGATCCACGCGGAGGAACACGGTGCTGCGCACATCGCGGTTCAGGTCATGGGCCTCCACTTTCAGTACGAATGAGCGCCGTTCCAGCCGCCGAAGGTCCATGCTGCCGATCAGCTCACGCTCTTCGGAAGGCGAGTCGCTCGCATCGTTGATCAGGGTGCTGGCACTGTCCAGCGGCACCTTGGAGTCGAAGGTGTCGTATGATCCGTAGCTGATGCGAACGGCCGCGTGGAATGGCCCACCGCCACCATCTCTCTTGTACAGCAGGTCGGATGTGTTCAGCGTGTAGTACACCCGCGAGTGGTCGTTGCCCAGGTGGTGGATGCGGGCCTGCAACGGAAGTTGTACACTGCCTTTGCCGTATAGGTAGGAAAGATTGTCGCGCTTGGTCAGCGAGGCGGTGGATGAACAGCCTGCGGCCATCAGTGCCACGAATAGGAGGCCGGTGATGGGCTGCACGAGGTTCAAGGCCCAACGGCCACCCACCATTCCGACAGGCACGCTTACCCGAGGGCGTGCCTGGCCATGCGGACCATGATCGGTCGCTCGTTGCGTTGGTGTGGTGCGCTCCATTGGCACGAAGTTAAGCAGGGCGGTAGCTGCCCTCCGCCGGTGTCGCGGCTCAGTTGTCCAGGATCACCACCAAGGCCCCCACGGGGACGGCATCATACAGGCGTATGACATCGTGGTTGCGCATGCGTACACAGCCCATGCTACTGGCCGTTCCGATGCTCTTCTCGTTGGCCGTTCCATGGATGTAGATGTACCGGGCATGGCTGTCCACGTTGTCGCCACGGTTCACGCCCGGTTCCAGACCGTCCAGCCACAGGATCCGGGAGGTGATCCAATCCTTGTCCACCCCCGCGAAGTCGGGGTCCGCGAGTTCTCCGGTGAATTTCCGATCGCGCAGGATGCCAAGTTCCGGTACCCCATCGCCGTATTTCTCACTGATCCGGTGCAATCCCGTGGGGGTTCGCCAACTGCCGTCGTCCCCTCCCAGGCCTGCTTTGGCCGTGGCCACCGGATACACCTGCATCAGCTGCCGGTCGCGCACATGGAACAGGGCCTGTCGATGGATGGAGACATACAGCACATCGCCGGTGAACGTCTGCTCGGGGTATCGTATTTCCAGGTACTCCATCAGCAGGTCCACCACGCCTTGGAGTGGAGCACCCGCAGGGCTGTGGGGCCCCGCTGCAAGGATCATGGCGAGCAGCAGTTCGCGTACCATGCTTCGAAGGTAAGTGCATGAGGAGGGCTCCTGAGAGCCTACGAAGGGATCCCGGACAGGCTCAGGGGCCTTGGCCGGTCAGAACAAGCTGATGAATCCGAAATGGACCTTGCCACCACGTAGTTGCACGGTGTTGTCGAATTGTTGCCCTAACGCATAGGTGAGGCTGAAGAGTCCGGCCTTGGTCTCGAACGTGGTGCCCAGGCCGAAGCCGATCGGTGTGTCGGTGCTGAAGTCGTCCTGCACGTTGCGTTCCCACCAGCCTTGGTCCACGAAGAGGAAGAAGTTGCTGTTCTCCTCGAATAGGAACCGGTACTCCACGGTGCCGATGGCGTAGCTGGAGCAGAGGATGGAAGCCTCGTCGAAGCCACGAAGGCTCTTCGATCCACCCATACGGTAGAGCTCGTTCGTGTAGAGGTCGTCATTCTCCATGTGCCCGCCCTGCGCCACCAGCCGGATGGTGCTTTTCCGGCCCAAGGCCACATGCGCCACCATGGTTCCCATCACCTCCAGCTGCACGGTGGTGATCGTGGGCGGCTGCTCCACCAGGCCGAACACGGCCTGGCTGGTATGTTTCCGGCCGGCACTTCCCTCCAGCAGCAAGGCGTGCCCACGTCGTGGGTTGAATCGGTAGTCGAAGCGTTCTCGTCCGATGCTCAGGCCGTAGCTCACCAAGGTCACGTCGGCCATGCCGGCCTGCGCGTACGTGTTGGAGCCAAGGCGGTCGCTGCTCTTGCTGTTGACGAAGAGGGTCACTTTGTCTCCACGGGTCATCAGGTACTCCGCGCCGATCCGTGAGGTCACCTCCAGGTAGCTGGTGTCGCGCTTGAACAGCTTAAGGCTGGCATCGATCCCGAACGGCGTGTTGAAGGCGAATGGCAGGTTACCCGACACCTTCAGGTCCTGGGTGGAGTTCTGAAGACTTCGCCAGTTCAAAGCGATGGCCTCGCCCCGGCGCAGTGCGTTACGCAGGCGCAGGTCGATATCACCCGTCAATTGGACACGTCCCGTCACCGCGTCGGGCTGCAGGCCCAGAACGCCATTGATGCTGCTGGCCTTCTTGGCATCCAGGAACAGGAACAGCTTGGTGCTTTCGGGTGTGAATTGGACAAAGGGCCGCTGCTTCTGGGTGATGAACGGCAGTTCGCGCAGGCGGTTGTCCACGGCGTTCAACACGCTCTCGTTGTACAGGTCGCCCGGTTTGATGGCGATGCTGGCCTGCAGGTAGCGCATGCTGGTCCGGACCGTGCCGCGGACCACCACGCTATCGTACCGCACCAGGCGCCCAGGGTCGGCGCAGAGCACGGCGCTCAAGCCGTCGGCGGTGTGTGCAAGGCTGTCGAACCAGACCCGGGCGAAGGGATGGCCATGGTTCTCCCATTCGGTCAGCAATGTTCTCGTGGTGCGCACCAGCCAGCGCGGTGAAACGGGCTGTTGGTCGATGGACTTATCACGCAACCCCACTGCGCTCGCCAGCTCCAGGGGGATGCCACGCGTGCGAAGCCTGGCCCAGCGGTACGTACGCCCAACGGAAACGGGACATCGGCTGGTGTCCTTGGAGGTGAAGCAGGTGTCGCACGTGGCCTCCAGATGGCCCATGGTCCGCAGGCGATCGATCCGTTCCAGTACCACATCGTGGACGGAAGCGCCCGTGGGGATCGTGATCGGCCGGGTCCATTTGGCGGGCAGGCCACTGTCGGGCACCAGGATCACGGTATGGCGTTGGGCCCTGGCGAGCAATGCCGGGGCGAGCGCCAGTAGGACCAAGCACCAACGCCTCACGGACATGACAAGGACCAATGGATGGGGGGCTTACCCTGAGCCTGGAGCAACGCGTTGGTGCGCGAGAAGTGGCCGCAACCAAGGAAGCCCCTGTACGCCGAGAGGGGCGAAGGGTGCGGGGCCGTGAGGATATGGTGCCGACCCCTGTCGATCAGCGAAGCCTTCAGCTGGGCGTGGCGCCCCCAGAGCAGGAAGACCAAGCCGTTATGGTGTGCGGAGAGTGCACGAATGGCCGCATCGGTCAAACGCTCCCAGCCACGCCGCTGGTGCGAACCCGCCTCGTTGGCCCGGACGGTGAGGGTGGCGTTGAGCAACAATACACCCTGTTCCGCCCAACCCGATAGATCGCCACAGCCTGGCCGCGGAATGCCCAGGTCGCGCTCCAGCTCAGCGAAGATGTTCTGGAGCGATGGCGGTGCTAGTATGCCCGGTGCCACCGAGAAGCACAGGCCATTCGCCTGCCCCGGCCCGTGGTAGGGGTCCTGCCCCAGGATCACCACACGTACCGCCGCGAAAGGGGTGGTGTCGAAGGCGGCGAAGATCCGTGAAGGCGGAGGATATACCGTATGCTGACGCCGCTCGGTCGCCAGGAAGTCGCGCATTCCGACGAAGAAGTCCGCTTCCAGCTCAGGTGCGATGGCCTCGCGCCAGCCTTCTCCAATATCCGGCCAGTTCGTTGCGTTATGCTCCTGCATCGTAGGTCAACAAGTTCTCGGGTACGGCTGTTGAAACATTTTCGGGAGTCGTTCGTAACGAGGGCTAACTTTGCGCCGTCCGGTGCGCTTCAATCCGGTTGAGGACGATCACCGTACAAACGAACGAATGATGAAAAAGGTGTTCCAAACCATTGTGGCGATTGTACTTACAGGTGCTTTGCTCACCGCGTGCGGTTCCCATCAATCGTGCCCGGCCTACGGCAAGGTACATAAGGTGCCCGCCGAGAAGCAGGTTTGAGCTTTCCTACGTTCCGTACTGGCCCGGGCCCTTGGTCCGGGCTTCATTGTTCCCACCCCTTTCGTCACCGATAGGTGAAGTGGATGTCCTGCACGAGGTCTTCGCGTAGGCTGCGGGCCACAGGGCAGGTGCGGGCAGCGTTCTCCAGGATCGCCCGTTCGCGGTCGCCCAGACCTTCCCCTTGTAGTTGCAGGTGTACTTCTATGCGCTCCACGCGGCGTGGAGGTGGTGCCATGTGCTTCACCACCCTGGCGCTCAGTCCATTCAGCGGGATCCCCTTCTCGCGGGCCGCGATGCCCATCAAGGTCATCATGCAGCTGGCCAACGAGGTGGAGAGGAGGTCGGTGGGGCTGAAGGCCTCGCCTCGCCCTTGATTATCAATGGGAGCGTCAGTGGTCAGGGTCTGCCCACTACGTACATGGGTGGCTTCGGTACGAAGTTCTCCAAGGTAGGTCACATGTGCGGTATCCATTGCGGTGCGGTGCCTGGGGATCCATGGCGGGGCCAAGGTAGCTTCGGCTTCGTAGCTTTGTTGGCCGAGGTGTCCATGCGAAGCCTTCTCCTTCTGCTGTTGTGTGTTCTGGGTGTGGGTGTTGCTCACGCCCAGCAGACCATCTACGAGGAGACCCGTGTGCCGTACAAGCGCGAGATGTATGGCGGGCTCCTGTTGCATGGTGATGGCTGGGGGGTGCAGTTCAACCACGCCTCGTACAAGACGGCACGTGACCGCCGGTTGTTGGGGGTGGAGGTGGTGGGCATGAAACATCCCAAGGAAGTGAAGAGTTTCAACCCGTACTACGAGGATGCACGGGGCTATTTCTACGGGAAGGCGAATTCGCTGATGATCATTCGGCCCAGCTATGGCCGTAAGTGGCAGATCACGGATAAGATCCGGCGGTCTGGAGCGGAGGTGAACGTGCTCTGGGGCGTGGGGCCATCGATCGGCCTGTTGAAACCGGTGTACCTGCAGATCGGCAAACCGGATCGGATCCCGTACGAGAACATCGCCGTGGAACGGTACGACCCTGCGGTCCATGATGTGCAGAACATCTACGGCCGTGCCACCTGGTTCAATGGTGTCGGTGAGATGAAGCCCTATATCGGAGGCTTCGGACGGGTGGCATTCAGTTTTGAATATTCAACGGAGACCACCGGATTGAAGGGCCTGGAGGTTGGTGCAACGGTTGATGCCTATCCGGTGACCGTGCCCATCATGGCCGAGCTGGAGGGGGTGCGCAACAAGCAGTTCTTCTTCGAGTTCTACCTGGCCTTGCAATTCGGCAAGAAGTTCGTGCAATGAGCGAGAACGCAGCAGTAGTGGAAGGGACGGGACGTGTACGCAAACCCGATTGGTTGCGGGTGAAACTGCCCACCGGAGAGAACTTCCGCAAGGTCGCGGGGATCGTGAGCGAGCACAAGCTGCACACGATCTGCCAGAGCGGCAACTGCCCCAACATGGGCGAATGCTGGGGGGCGGGCACGGCCACCTTCATGATCCTGGGCAACGTATGCACCCGCAGCTGCGGCTTCTGCAACGTGGCCACCGGTCGCCCCGAAGCCGTGGATCCTTTCGAGCCCGCCCGCGTGGCCCGCAGCGTGGAACTCATGGGGGTGAAGCACTGCGTGATCACCAGCGTGGACCGCGACGACCTGAAGGACGGTGGCAGCGATATCTGGGCGCGCACCATCCGGGCCATCCGCCGTCGCAGCCCTGGCACCACCATGGAAACCCTGATCCCCGATTTCCAGGGCAAGTGGGAGAACCTCGCCGTGGTGACCGACGCCGCGCCCGAGATCCTGAGCCACAACCTGGAGACCGTACGTCGCCTGACCAAGGAGGTGCGCATCCAAGCCAAGTACGACCGCAGCCTCGAAGTGCTCATGCGTGCCAAGCGTGCCGGCCTTCGCACCAAGAGCGGGATCATGCTCGGCCTTGGCGAAACGGAACAGGAGGTGCTGGAAAGCATGGACGATCTGCGGAGCGTGGGGGTGGATATCCTTACGCTGGGGCAATACCTGCAACCCACCCGAGAGCACCTGCCCGTGGCGGAGTTCATCCACCCGGACGTGTTCGCCAGGTTCAAGGCCCTCGGGTTGGAGAAAGGCTTCCGCTTCGTGGAGAGCGGCCCATTGGTACGGAGCAGCTACCATGCGGAGAAACACATGTTCTGAAGTGCGGTGAACGGCCGATGCCGAATAGCGAGTGGAGCGGCGTTGGTGCCGTCCCTGCAGGTAGGCCGCCATGCACGATCGCCCATTCGCCACTGACCATACAACATACCTTTCAACGTCATGCGCATCGCCATCAACGGTTTCGGACGTATCGGACGGGTCACCGCCCGCCTGCTCACGCAACGGAACGATATCGAACTCGTGGCCGTGAACGACCTCACGGACACCGCTACGCTGGCGCATCTGTTCAAGTACGATTCGGTGCATGGCGTGTTCCCTGGCGAGGTGGGGCATGATGAACAGCACCTCATCCTCGGTGGCCGCAAGGTGAAGGCCTACGCACAGAAGGATCCGGCCACACTGCCGTGGAAGGAACTGGGGGTCGATGTCGTGATCGAGAGCACCGGGCACTTCCTGACCAGGGAAACCGCCTCCGCGCACCTGAAGGCCGGCGCCAGGAAAGTGCTGCTCTCAGCTCCGGCGAAGGATGCCGGCATCAAGACGGTGGTACTTGGGGTGAACGACCACCTGATCGACGGTTCGGAGGATATCATCAGCAACGCGAGCTGCACCACCAACTGCGCCGCGCCCATGATCCTGGGGGTGCTGGAGGCGTGCGGCATCGAGGACGGTTACATCACCACCGTGCACAGCTACACCGGCGATCAGCGCCTGCACGACGCGCCGCACAAGGACCTGCGTCGCGCCCGGGCCGCGGCCGTGAGCATGATCCCCACCACCACCGGTGCGGCCAAGGCCATCACGCGCATCTTCCCCGAACTGGACGGCAGGCTCGGCGGTGGCGGCATCCGCGTGCCCGTGCCCGATGGCTCCATCACCGATATCACCGTACGGGTGAAGGAGCTGAAGACCGCCGAGGAGATCAACGCGCACTTCAAACAGCTCGCGGAAGGAAAGCTGAAGGGTATCCTTCGCTACACCGAGGACCCCATCGTGAGCGTGGACATCGTGGGCGATCCGCACAGCTGCATCTTCGACGCGCAGCTCACCAGCGTGGTGGGCAACATGGTGAAGATCATGGGCTGGTACGACAACGAGTACGGCTACAGCAGCCGGTTGGTGGATCTGGTGGGGAGGCTGGGGAACCGGAAGTAGCGCTAAGCGATCGACGTCCCTTCCCTTTGCCCCATCATGGGCTTTCGCGCGGCAGGCCCCTGCGGGGAGGGGTGCGCTTAACTTGGACTGTAAGCTTCCCCTGTTGCTCGAACTCAACGAGGTGGGCGCCGATCAGCCAGTTGCGCGTGACCAGTCCGCGGTTCACCGCACGAGCCATGCCGCACAGCGTATGGGCGTGAACGTGTCCTATGCCGTCGAGAAGGCTTGGTAGTCCATGGTCAAAAGGAAGGCTGGTATTGAATGTCCAATTGGTATTACTTCCTCTTCCTCTGTTCCGCGCTTTTACGTGCCAGCAGTACGGCGCGGTGCAACTGCTTCTGCAACAGCTTGGTGTCGGGGATGTGCGCCCTGTATTCCGCCACGCGGATGTTGGACGCGTTCAGGTCCAGTAGTTCCACCTGTTCGGCACCGGCGCTAGCGCATAGGATCAGGCCAATGGGTGCTTCTTCGCCCGCTGCACGCTCGTGGCGGTCCAGCCAGTTCAGGTACAGTTCCATCTGCCCCTTGTGCGAAGGCTTGAACTTCTCCAGCTTCAGGTCCACGGCCACCAGCCGTTTCAGGTGCCGGTGGTAGAAGAGCAGGTCGAGGTGGAAGTCCTCGTCGTCCACGGGGATGCGCTTCTGCCGTGCCACGAATGCGAACCCGGTGCCCAACTCAAGCAGCATGCGTTCCATCTCACGGAGAATGGCGAGTTCCAAGTCACGTTCGCTATGGTCCTGTGGAAGGCCAAGGAAGTCCAGCATGTACGGATCGCGGAACACGAGATCGGGCGTCATCCGTCCATCTTCGCGCAACTGGCCCAACTCGGCCTTCACCACGTTCTCGGGCTTCTTCGCGATGGCCGTGCGCAGGTACATCTGACTGCCGATGCGCTCGCGTAGGGTGCGTACGCTCCAGCGCTCGATGCGGCACATTTCGGCGTAGAACTCGCGCTCCAAGGGCTGCTTGAGCGGAAGGATCTCGACGAAGTGGCTCCACGTCAATTGTTGCGACAGCGTCGCAACAATTCGCTGGTCAGGGAAAGCCTCGGAGAACTTGACCATGCGTGTCAGTGCCGATACGCCGAAGCCCTTGCCATATTCCTGCACCAATTGTCGTGACAGTGATACGACAATTCGCTCCCCATACTCCGCACGCCTGTCCTTCAGCACCTCGCGACCGATGCGCTCGCCAACGTGCCAGTACAGCATCGTCAGGGTGGCATTGGCCGTTTGCGCCACATGCTGGCGCGCGGCTTCGATCAGGCCACGGATGTCGTGCAGCAACGGCTTCTTGGTAACGGTGGGCGTGCGCTTGGCCGTGGCCCGCTTCGGCTTGGTAGGGGCTTTCTTCGTGGCCTTCTTGGTCATGATCGGCGCATTGCTTTGGGGATATGGCCGTGTTCGGTCCGTTGTTACTACACCGCCGGTCCCCCCGCGATCCGCACATCCGCGTTCAACGGCCCGTCGCCCACGCGTTTCATCAATTTCATCTCCGTGCCGTCGAACACGCCGTAGGTGAAGTACGTGATCCAGTCGCCGAGGTTGATGTACCGGCTGCCGGGCTTCACCTCGATGTCGATCGGCAGGTGGCGGTGGCCGAACAGCATGTGATCGTAGTGCTGCTTCTGCAACCGCTCACGGCAGTACTGCACCAGCCACTCCTTGTCCACGCCCAGCCACTTGCGGTCGTTCTCGTAGCTCTTCTTCCGGCTACGGCCGCTCCAGAAATCGCCCAGCCACAATGCGAAATTGGGGTGCAGCCGCGCGAACAGCCATTGGCACACCGGGTTGCGGAAGATCGACTTCAGGAACTTGTAGCCGTGGTCGCCGGGGCCGAGGCCGTCACCATGGCCGATCAGGAAACGCTTGCCCGCGATCTCGCGCACGATCGGCTCGCGGTGGATGGTCACACCCGTCTCCTGCGGCATGTAGTCGAAGATCCACATGTCGTGGTTTCCGATGAACAGATGCACCGGTATGCCACGGTCGGTCAGCTCCGCGATCTTACCGAGGAATCGCACATGGCCGCGCGGCACGGCCTTCCTCCACTCGAACCAGAAGTCGAAGAGGTCGCCCATGAGGATGATCTCCGAGGCGTCCTTCGCGGCTTCATCGAGGAAGGTGCAGATGCGTTTCTCCCGCGCCAGACTGCTCTTCGCATCGGGCACGCCGAGGTGGAAGTCGCCGAGGAAGTAGATGCGTATGCTCACGGCTTGATGTTTCGGATCGCCTTGGTGGGGTCGAGCTTGTCCAATGCGAAGATGAAGCGGATCCGGTCCGCGATGTGGCGGTCGTGATATCTTTCCTCATCGGCGATGCGTTCGCTCACCACCAGCGGGAACCACACCTCCAGCACGTCGCGCACGGCCACGATCCCGAGGCCGGCTTCGAGGTAGGTGGCGCTGGCCGTGGTGCGTCCCTCCTGGGTGATGCGGGTGATCGGGACCACGCCCGCACTTCCGAAAAGGGCTAGCGGCAAGCCCACGGGAACATCGATCTCCAGGTTCAACGCCCCGATCCAGGTGTCGCTGCCTCCTTGCCGGAACGGTGTTTTGAACGCGCCTTGCTGGGTGTTGTACTGCCGTTGGGTGAACCGATCACGTGCGTTGCGTTCCAGGTAGGCATGATCGTACAGCATGTCCTCGGTGCCCCAGGTCAGGCCCCAGGCGTGAAGCCCGTTGTAGAGCCGGTCATCGCGTTTCCAGAGGAATGCGCCGGCGAAGGCCCGGAAGCGGATCTCGTCGTTCCGGTCGTTCAGCGCGAAAGCTTGGCGTAGCTCCAGCGAGGCGCGCAAGAAGTCGTGCTCGTGCGTCACCGTGGGCAGGACCAGCGATCGGTGCAACTTGCTCTTGTCCTCGGCGCGGTACTGGACCTCCAGGTAGAACCTTTCGTTCGAGGTTCCGATCACGGATCCGTGCGCGGTGTGGTGGCGTGCGCCGTTGTGCAGGTACACGCCGCGCAGGCTGATCCGATGCTGCCATGGCCTGTTCAGCGGATCGCGCTTCAGGTCGAAATGCACATAGGGCGTCACCTTGTCGTACCACGCCACATCATGGTGGTCGCGGAACGTTGCCGCGGATCGACCGCTGGCGCCGACCGTGATGTTCTGGAACACCCTGCTGCGCATCCGGTCGAAGTGGTGTTCGAGGCGCGCCGCACCGCCCGGACGTTCGCTGGCCAGACCATACATCGGTGCGAACACCCACTCGGTGCGTTGCGAGGGGAAGGTGGTGTTGTAGGCGGCCAGTCCGAGCTGCCAGCCATCGTTGCCGTTCCACGCGGGGAGGGGTGTGTAGTACACCGTACGCTTGTCGTTCGGTTCCACACCCAGCAGCCATTTGAACTGCAACGGTGCCCAGCGCTTGAAAAGGCCATGGCTGCGTATGCTGTTGTTGCGCCGGTCGATGTCGAGTGTGCGGTTGTCTGCGTCGATGCGGATGCGGTCAGCGTTGGGCCAGGGGTGTTCATGGCCGGTGGTGGTTGGGGTGGCCATGAACCATCGGGTCCCCAACGAGTCGTTGCCATTCCAAGCGGTCACGGGGACCGGAATGGAATCGAGCCCTGTGTTTCTCAGATAGAGCGTTGGGTCGCGCTTCAACGAGATGGCCTTCACGTCGACTTTCGCATCCGTTTCGATCAGCCCATTGAACACCCACCTCAGATCCTTCCCGCTCTCGCGCTCGAACACCTGCCGCACATCCATCGGACCCGGGTGTTTGAACTTCCAGGTATCGTAGTAGGCGTTCATGCAGCGTCGCATGATGTCGTCGCCGAGGTAGGCCAACAAGTGGTCGAACGCCAAGGCGCTTTTCGCATACACCATGCAGCCGTAATTGGTGCTGGTGAAGTCCGTTGAAGGGAGCGCGATCGATTGGTCCAGGTTGCGGCGTGCGTTGAACCGGTACATCCACTCGTGCTGTTGGCGATGGCCGTCGTGCGTAGGTCCGAGGACCTTGCTCAGGGGGAGCGACCCGCCAATGGAAAGGCCACCGTTGGGATAGCGCTTCCGCATGTACAGCAGTTCCACGAAGCTGTTGAGGCCCTCGTCCATCCAAGGGTGGTCGCGCTCGTTGCTGGCCAGGATGCCGTAGAACCAATTGTGCCCCACCTCGTGCGCGATCACATTGTCCAACGACTGCTTATCACCCATGTCGCCGATGATGGTGATCATGGGATATTCCATGCCACCACCGGCGGAGATGGTGCCATCGATGGCTGTGCAAGCATCGTACGGATAGTCACCGGCCCATTCACTATAGAAGCGCACACTCTCGTTCACGTAGCTCACGGCATCGGCCCACAACGTGGCGTTCTTCGGGGTGAAGAGCGCCCAGGTCCTCACGGTGCGGCCGCTGTGGGGAAGGGCCACTTCACTGCTGCGCACGATGAACCGCTTGTCGGCGAACCAGGCGAAGTCGTGCACGTTGTCCTGTACGTAGCGTATCGTCTTGGTCTCCGCGGCCGATGGTGGGAAGGGCCTCGCGGTGGCGCCGAGCAGGTTCACATCGATCCGGTGGGTGTCGGTGCGAGGTAGTGCGGCCAACGAGTCCATCCATTGCTGCTCTGTGGCATCCTGCAGCACGCCGGTGGCTCCCACCACGTAATTGCGGGGTAGGGTGATGCGTACGTCGAACGATCCGAATTCGCTGTAGAACTCACCTTGGGTGAGGTAGGGCATCGCATGCCAGCCTTGCGCATCGAACACGGCGGGTTTGGGATACCATTGGGTGATGTAGTAGGCCTGGCCGGTATGGCCCAGGCGCGAGAATCCGCCATCGGGGATCTTCACGCGGAAGGGCGTGGAGATCGTCACGCGTTGTCCCGGTGCGAGCGGTGTGTTCAGTTCGATCCAACCGATGTCGATGTGTCGTGGGTGATGGCCCCATTGCGCCTTGGCACCGTCCGCGTGGAAGTCCAGGCTGTCGATCCCTCCGCGTTCCTCCTCGGTGGCGAAGTGCAGGTCCAGGTCCCCATGGCTGTCCAGCTGCTTGCACAGCGCGGTGGTCCGGTCGCGGTAGGCGTTCGGCCAGAGGTGGATCCAGATCGTGTCCAGCGTGGTGTTGCTGTTGTTCTGGTAGGTGAATGCCTCGTGGGCATGCAACGTGTGTGAGCGGTCATCGAGCCGTACCTCGATCGAATAGTCCACCTGTTGCTGGAAGTATCCCTGCCCGGATAGCAGGAGCGGGCCGAAGAGCCCGCTCAGAAGGAGGATGGCACGCCGGTGCTTCATGAGCCGAGGATGGCGGCCAGTTTCGCATCCAGCTCGTGCGCACGCAGGCCCTTCTCCAGGATGTTGCCATCGCGGTCCACCAGCACGGTGTAGGGGATGCTCTGCACACCGTATTCCTGCGCGGCAGCGTTGTTCCAGAACCCCAGGTCGCTCACGTGCTTCCAGGGCAGGCCGTCGTCCTTGATGGCCTTGACCCAGGCGGCATGGTCGCGATCCAGCGATACACCGAGGATCTCGAAGCCCTTGGCCGCATATTTGGCATGGATCTTCTTCACGTTGGGGTTCTCGATCCGGCAGGGTCGGCACCAGCTGGCCCAGAAGTCGATCAGCACCACTTTGCCGCGCAGCTGGCTCAGGGCGAAGGTGCCGCCATCGGGCGTGGCCTGCCTGATCTCGGGCGCCGCGCCACCTGCGGGCAGGAGATTGCTCAGGCGCTTCATCTCCTCTTCCTGCATCTTCAGCACGATCTCCTGTTGTTCCAACCGGTCCACCTGGTCGCGCATCATGGTGAAGAAGCCCGAGCGCGGCATGGTCTTGCGGAGGCTGTCCCGCACCATCTTGAACAGGGGTAGTTCGCGTTTCATGTCCAATCGGCCCAAGGCGGTGAGCGCGGCCGGGGAGGAGGCGTGGGTGGTGGCGAAGGTTTTGCACTGCTCGTAGAACCCGGCGTTCAATGCGTTGAACTGGCGGATCATCGCGGTGTCGCCTTGTGATCCAATGGCCACACGAAGGCGCTCACGTTCATCGTCGAAGGCTTTGGCGTCGCGGTAGAACGCATGCAGGGCCTCACTGTTCGGGGAGCCGCTCACGGTTCTGGGCGTGGAGAGCTGCCCCAACGAAGCCTCCACCTTCACGCTTTCGTTGCTGTCCAAGGCGAGGATCACTTTGTCATCACCCAGGGAAAGTTGGAAAAGATCAAGGGGCATCGCGGCCACATGCAAGGTGCCGTGTCCATCGGCGTCGAGTTTCACCGAGTCCACGGTCACTGGGCGGTTGCTTTCGAAGCGGTTGAAATGCACGGTACGGCCCCCGGCACCTTCCACGGTGATCTCGATGGAGCGGTCGCCACCGCTACCGTTGCAAGCGATGAGTGCGAGGAGTCCGAGGGTCGGGACGAGGGTACGCATCATAAGGTACATCATTGTTGGTCCAGGATCCGGCGGACCACTTCGTTGGTTCGTTTAGGGTCGGCCTTGCCCTTGGTGCCCTTCATCACTTCGCCCATGAAGAGGCCGAGTAGGCCTTTGTTGCCCTTGCGGTAGGCTTCGACCTTATCGGGGTAGGTGTTCATGGCTTGTTGCATGAGGCTTTCGATCAGGCCTTCGTCGGTCTGTTGAACGAGGTCATGCTTCACGGCGAGACCTTCGGCACTGGTGGTGGTGTCTTCCAACATCAACGGGAACAGCTTCTGACTGGCGGTGCTGTGGCTCACCTTGCCGCTGTCGATCAACTGCACCAATCCGGCCAGGCGCTCTGGGCTGATGGGAAAGGCATCCATCGAGAGGCCACGCTCGTTCGCCCAGCTGCGCACATCGCCCATCACCCAGTTCGCTGCGCTCTTGTAATTGCTGGTATGCGAGATCACCCCTTCGTAGTACAGTGCGGTGACCTTGTCGTCGGTGAGGATCGCTGCATCGTAATCGCTTAGCCCGAGGGTGGTGGTGTACTTGGCCCGCAGCTCGCGCGGCAACGGCGGCATCTCCCTGCGGATCGCCTCCCTCATGGCCTCGCTCACCGAGATGGGCTGCAGGTCGGGTTCGGGGAAATAGCGGTAGTCGTGGGCCTGTTCCTTGCTGCGCATACCGATGGTGCTACCCTTCGCGGCGTCGAAGGTGCGTGTCTCCATGGTGATCGTCTGGCCGGCATCCAGCAGTTCGCTCTGCCGTTGCGCCTCGTACTCGATCGCGCGCATCACGTTCCGGAAGCTGTTCATGTTCTTCACCTCGCAACGGGTGCCGAAGGCCTCGGTGCCGATGGGGCGTAGGCTGATGTTGGCGTCGCAGCGCAAGCTGCCCTCTTCCATGTTCCCATCGCAGATGTCGAGGTAGCGCACCAACCGGCGGATCTCGGTGAGGTAGTCATACGCCTCCTGCCCACTGCGGATATCGGGTTCGCTCACGATCTCGATCAGGGGCACCCCGGCGCGGTTCAGGTCGACCAGGGTGTTGAAGGGGTCCACGTCGTGGATGCTCTTGCCGGCGTCCTCCTCCATGTGGATCCGGGTGATGCCGATGCGCTTTTCCTCTTCGCCGCGCGGTATCATCACATGGCCTTCGGTGCAGATCGGCGTCTGGTCCTGCGTGATCTGGTAGCCTTTGGGAAGGTCGGGGTAGAAGTAGTTCTTGCGCGCATAGTGCATCCATGGCGCAATGGTGCAGTGCGTGGCCAGGCCCATGCGCACGGCGAGTTCGACCACCTTCTTGTTGGCCACCGGCAAGGTGCCCGGATGCCCCAGGGTGATCACGCTCACATTGGTGTTCGGATGGTCGCCGTAGGCGTTGGGGTCGCTGCTATAGGCCTTGCTCTGGGTGATCAGCTGCGCGTGCACCTCAAGTCCGACGACCAGTTCGTACTTCTCGCTCCAGTGCGGCGCTCCTGTGCCGGTCACCACTTCCTTCTTCTCGTTCATCAGAAGCTTGCGATCATTTCACGCATGATCAGCGTGAGTTTCGGTTCGGCCTTCTCGGCCACGCGTTGCACCATCTCATGGGTGGTCTTCTCGATGCGGCCTTCCACGCCCATGTCGGTGATCACGCTCATGGCGAAGCAGGGAATACCCATGTGGCGTGCGGCGATCACTTCGGGTACGGTGCTCATGCCCACGGCATCGCCACCGATGATGCGGACATAGCGGTACTCCGCCGGGGTTTCCAGGGTGGGGCCGGTAAGGCCCACGTAACACCCTTCGCGCACGGCGATGCCGTTCGCGGCGGCGATGGCCTTGGCCTTGGCGATGAAGCCCCGATCGTACGGTTCGCTCATGTCCGGGAAACGCGGCCCGAGTTCATCGATGTTCTTCCCGATCAGTGGATTGGGGAAGAGATTGATGTGGTCGTTGATGATCATGAGGTCGCCGGTGTCGAAGGATGGGTTGGTCCCGCCGCAGGCGTTGCTCACGAATAGGCGTTGGATGCCGAGGTATTTGAACACCCGCACCGGCAGCACCACCTCCTGCATGGTCCAGCCTTCGTAGAAGTGGAACCTGCCCTGCATGGCCACCACGGGTTTGCCCCCCAGGTAGCCGAACAGGAGCTTGCCGGGATGCCCTTCCACGGTGCTCACCGGGAATTCGGGGATGGCACCGTACGGGATGGCGTGTTCCACTTGGATCTCGTTGCCCAAGGCGCTAAGCCCCGTGCCGAGGATGATGCCCGTTTCTGGGGTGAAGCCGGTGGTCTCCTTGAGGTGTTCAGCGATGCGCTGGATGCGTTGCAACATGTTGGCGTATGAGGTCAGCGAAACGGTCGGGTTCGTTCAATATCACGGCCCGCATGCCGATCACCACCGTGGGGGCCGCCCCCAGTGGACTTCCCGGTAACACGGAACGCAGCCGGGCCGCATCCTTTTCCGTGGTGATCAGCACTTTCGGGCCGGGCGCGAAAATACGGAACCGCTCGGCGAGCCCTCGCAGGTCGGCGGTGCTGAACCGGTGGTGGTCCGGGAAGGCCACATGTTCCACGTGGGCGAAGTGGCCGCGCAGGTGGGCGAGCAGGGGGGCGGGGTCGGCGATGCCGGTGAAGAGCAGGCCTTGGGTGGCGGACCAGGGGTGGTCGGCATGGGGCGGTCCTGCGGCTGGCCCCGGATGTCCATGGCCGGCCAATGGTGCGGGTTCCTGGTACGCGATCCCTGCGAAGAACAACCGTTGCTCCTTGCGCAGCCCAAGCCGTTCGCGCCATCGGAGCTGTTCGTCCGCGGATGGTAGGGCCGGACATTTGGTCACCACCACGATCGGGGCGGCCTTTGCGCGCAGGGGGAGGTCGCGTAGCCTGCCCGCGGGCACCAGCGCGTCATCGCAGTATGGCCGCTGCCACGTGGTGAGCAGGATGTTCAGCCCCGCATCCAGGCGCCGGTGTTGCAACGCATCGTCCAACACCACGGCCTGCGCACCGGGCACCGTCCGCTGGATCAGGGCGATGGCCTTCACCCGGTCCGCACCCACGAACACGCGAGCTTCGGGGAAGTGGTGTTTCACCTGCAGCGGTTCGTCACCGCTCCGGTCCGCATCATCGGAGGCCTGTACCTCGTGGATGGTGGTGGTGCGGCGGCCGTAGCCCCGGCTCAGGGTGGCGATCGGGGCGGTACCTTCCAGGGTGCGCAGCACCAGTTCCAGCATCGGTGTCTTGCCGGTACCGCCGAGGGCCAGGTTGCCAATGGCGATGGTGGGTAGGGCTGGGCGTACCGTGCGGAGGATCCGGGCGTCGTACAGGGCATGGCGAACGCGCAGCACCAAGCCGAGTAACCCGGTGATGGGGAGAAGGAGGAGGTGCCGGATGGGCATACGGACACAAAGGAAGGCCACGCCGCGACACGGTGCATCGCACGGCATGGCCATCGGGGGCCTTCCTCCTACACCACCCTGGCGCATGCCACGGAACCTCCGAGCCACAGGTGATCGGGCGGGGCCTGGGGTGGAATGGAAGGATCCCCCGGTCCGCACGTCGCGGGCCGGGGGATCCAAGGCGGGGTGGTTGGGCTTCTCGGTCTTGTTCCGTGGTCACCACCAGCCATTGACGCGGTAGGTCACCGGCTGTTGGTTCTGGCCATAGGCCACCCCCACATCGCGGTACGCGGCGATCCACTGTTTCGAGATGTCCACACCATCGTCCCACTTCTTCATCTCGAAGTTCCAGTTGCGTTTGTTCTGGGCGTCGGCGCGCTTGGTGATGTCCGCCATCAGCTTGGAGGCCTCGCCATGGCAGTCGGCACCGGGGTGTATGGAGGTGGAGAGCACCCGTGCAGCTTCGCCGAAGTTCTCCTCGGCCACCGCGGCCTTGGCCAAGGCCATATTCACCTGGCACTCGCGCTCGAGCTTCGCTTTGTACACCGAACCGGCGGCTTCCATGGCGAACTCGTGGCACTTGGCGCACACTTCGGGCACGGCCATCAGCTCGGCGATCGCCTTGTCGAACTCCTGCTGGCCGGCATATCCCTTGGCGCGGTTCACGATGAAGTCGCACTTGCTGTTGTAGTACTCGATGATGCGGGCCTTGCCTGTCTCCAGTAGATCGGCGAACTCCGGGTCGCGGGTGTTGATGTTCTTCAAGGCGGTGTTGTACGCCTTGGTCTCGTTCACATCCACCCCCTTCACGGATTTGCTCATGCTGGCGAACTTGATGCCCTCCATGCCATCGCCCACGAAGAAGGTGATCTCCAGGTTCAGGGCGATCATGGGCGGTGCCGAACCGATCATGTCCTTGGTGAGCACGGCCACGTTGGCGGTGATGATGAACCGTTGGTTCTTGGTGCCGGCGAAGCCGTTCGCCGTGGCCACTTGGTCCAGCTTGTTGCGCAGGGTTTCACGCGCACCGGCGGGCATGCCGTCGGTCTGTTCGGGCACGAACGCGGTGAGGGCGATGCGTGCTTGGTCGTCGCTCTTGCCCAGGTCGTTCTGGGCGGTGGTGGCCAGGGCGCCCCACAGGAGGGCACAGGCCATGGTGATGGTCTTTTTCATGGATGGAAGGGGGTGTGTGCTACTTGGCGCCGATAACGAGGGAGGCCTGCCCCAGACCTTTGGTCATCAACTTCGAACCGATGCCCAGGCTGGACTTCAGGTGTTGTTGCAGCCCGTAGGCCCAGCGGCGGGTATCGGTGGCCCTGCCGTTCGCGTCGTACAGCGGGATCCGGACCTGTTCAATGAGCATGGCGTTGTCGCTTACGTCGGGGCTGCCGAAGCGGCCGGCCAGGGTGTTGTCGCTCATCCAGTCCTCGATCTTCATGCTCAGGTCCATCATGTCCACCTCGTTGCCGCTGGCTTTCTTCACACGAAGGGTCACCTCGCGTCCGTTGGCGAACATGTCATCGAAGTGGCGCATCAGGTCGGCGTTGAACCCATCGAGGTGGCTTACCACGGCTTCGGCGAGCAGTTCGGCGGTGACGGCTTGGCCGGAGGGTTGCCCCACCCCCGACTTGGCGGCCACCTGCTTGTTGGTGTAGGCATCGAGACCTTGCAGGTTGAAGGTGATGGAACGGCCACGCGGCGATTGGTTCACCGTGTAGTCGATCTGCATGATGATGTCGCACTTGGCCACTTTCATCAGCTTGTCGATCGGGGTCTCCTCCAGGTCCATCATGTTGTCCGTGGCGGCCTCGGTTTCCAGGCTCTTGAGGGATTGTTCCAGATCCTTCAGGGGGAAGCCGCGCTCGGCCATCAGTTCGCCGAGCTTGGCGATCACCAAGCGCAGGTCGGAATCGGTCTGTAAGGCCTTCTTGTGATCGGGCAGGATGGTGGCCGTGCCTTGGTTGTCGTATTTCAGGATGAAGCCGTTCTTGTTGCACCAGACATCGGCAGGCACCACCATGATGGTGGGCTTCTTGGCCTGGCCGAAGAGGGCGGTGGAGAGGAACAGCGCGCAGAGCGCGGTGATCAGGTTGGTTCGCATGGGTGGTGGTCGTTGTTAGGGTTGGTCTTGGATGATGCCGTCGGAAACGAGGCGTTGACGGAGTTCGCTGCGGAGCACACGCACGATCAGCGCGTGCGAAACACTGCCTCGGCCGGTGGACCGGTCGCGCATCACGCGGCGTCCTAGTCGTTCGTCCTCGGTGGTGGTGAATGCCTTGTAGGGTCCGTCATCGGCGAAGAAGGTGTTGAAGTAGCGCTCGTGTTTGCGCTGGGCGTTCACCTCGGTCACCAGCGGACGCGTTTCGCATTCGGCCTTGCCTTCGCGGATGCCGTTGAAGAGCACGTCGCGCACGGCGTTCTTGCGGGCTTGTTCGATGGCGTCGGACCGGTTGCGCCCGTTGCCGTAGGCTTTCAGGGTCTGCGAGCCGTCCAGCTCCACCCCCATGCATTCGGTGGGGTTGGAGAAGTTGCCCGCAGCGCGGTTGGATTGCGCGGCGAGGTCGATCGCCGAGAACAGCATCAGGGACAGGAGGAGCTTGTGCATCGTCATGGGATCGGTGGTGTTCAGAAGCCGCTACCCAGCCCTTTGATGATGCCGGCCGCTTCCAGGTGTCTCCGTAGGTCGGCCACGGCCACCGTGGTGATGATGCCGACCTTGTATTCCTTGCCCACCTTCAGCCGCTCGGGCGCGGTGTCGCCGGAACTGCTCACGAACTTCAGGTGATCACCGCCATCGGCGAAGAAGGGTTCGAAGAAGTCCGCTTTGGTGTTCACCAGGTTCGGGTCGGAGGCGAGGGCTGGCCGCCCTTGGATACGATCCTTGCCGGCGTAGCCTTTGAAGATGATGCCGTGTACGGCGTTCTTCTTGGCTTGCTCGATGGCTACGATGGCACGCTTGGAATAGGTCCACACCTTGAACACATAGGTGCCTTCCTTGCCTTCGCCGACGGCTTCCAGCTCATAGCGCCATTCGTCGGTGTCTTTTTCGGCCTTCTTCCGAGCCTGGCCGGAGGTGATCGAAGGGATCGTGAGGAACAGGGTCAAGGCCGCAAGGGCGGGGATCAGGGGTCGCATGGGGTTGTGGTTGTTGGTGGTGGTCAGAATCGGATCTTGAGGGCGAGCATGGTGCTGAGCACGGCTTTGGACTCGAAGGCTTTCGCGAGGTCGGCCGCTTCCTGGCTGAGGCCATCGCCGGCCGTGGTGCTGTGGACGATGTCGCCGGTCTTGTCGTCGTCGTCGAGCTTGTAATTGCCGCGCAGGTTCATCATGGGGCGTACCTCCAGGGCGAACAGGGTGCCGACATGGAACCCGATGCCCGTTCCCACGGAGATCACACGGCTCTTGTAGGCGAGGTATTTCGTGTCGCTTTCAGAACCGTTGTAGTTGAAGCTGAAGGTGGTGATGCCATAGCCCACCGTGGGTTCCACGTACACGTTCCCGCGCCGGGTGAAGTAGATCTCCTTCGAGAGCACACCGCCGAAGAAGAGCCCCGAACCTTTCCAGAGTGTGCTGGGGCTGGCTTGCAGGCGTCGCGTATGCACCAGGCCATCGCCATCCAGGTCGCTGGCCAAGGGGATCCCCAGGTGTGCGCCGATGTAGAGGCCAGGCCAGCTCACCAACCTGCCCAGGTTGCCTTTCACCGTGGCCGCGGGTCCGGACATCAGCACATCGCTCACCGTCCAACCACCGGACACGTTCACCCCCAGGTCGTTCTTGGCGATCAGCAGATCACCCGCCCGCAGCGCTTTGCCGCCTTGTTGTTTGAAGTACGATGGGGCGCTGTTGCCGGTGGCCACGCTCTCGTTGTTCGCGGCGTTGGTCACACGCACGGTGCCTCGGCGCACGGCCTTCAGTTCACCTTGGCGCAGTTTCATCTCATAGGCGAAGAAGCGGTGGTCCGTGGCCAGCCCCTCCTTGGTGCCCAGCTTGGCGGTCACCGCCATGGGCCAGTCGTTCATCACCGGAGCCCGGGGGTTGAAGTCGGTCACACTGCGCGAGAAGCGCCGGATCGCGGTTTCCTGGATCTCTGCGGGGAATTTGTTCAGCAGCAGTTCCACGGGCTGTTTCTCCACGGGCAAGCCCAGCAGGTTCTTGGGCTCCATGGATTGCAACTCTTGGAGCTTGCCGTTGGTGCTGCTGATCCATTGCAGCGGGAAGGAGGCTTGTGCCCAGTTGGCGGCTCGAGCGGCATCGTGGCTTTCACGCGGGTTCCAATACTGCTGGGTGAACTGGAATTCCACACTGTCGTTCCACGCCAGCTTGAACAGGTCGGCCCGGTATTCAACGCTCCAGCCTTCCATCTTCTCCTCCACTTTGCCCTTCTTGGAGGTCACCGTGCGGGTGGGGTTCTCCTTGGTCACGCCGATGATCTCGTACACCACCAGGTAGGTCTTGTCCAGGAGTTGCCAGCCTTGGTCACTGGACCGGTCGATCTGGGTCTGCCGGTTCAGGATCACATCGAGGTCGGTTTTGGTATAGTCGCCACGTTGCAGGATGGTCTCCGTGCCCATGGCCCCTTGCTCATCGCGGTTGAACCATTTCGCCACCAGGTCGCGGCTCAGCGGGCTCAATGCTGCATGCAGGTCGCTCTCGCGCACGGCTTGGTCCGTGGTGTTGATGGCCTTGTTGATGGTGGAGGCCTGCACCCGATGGTCGTCGAACTTATTGGGTACGGGAAGGGCCTTGAACGCTTCGTAGATGCGTTCCTTGTTGGCGTCGTGTTGGGTGATCAGGGCCACGGACATCGCGGGCCGCATGTACTTCACCGCAGGCATCCCTGCGGTTTGGGCGGTGATGATCAACGTGGTGAGCGCGGCGGTCAACGTGGCCACGGTACGGGGTACCCGGCGAATGCTTTTGTAGGTGGTGGAGGACATAGGGTGGTGGTTTCGGTGGTGGTGTGATCCCAAGTGCAAGTTGCCTGCCGTTCTTCATGCGCAGAATGGGGTGTTAGCAGCTGGCGGTATTCCGGTCGTAGGTGGCGTTTTTTTCGAGGGATCCGGTATTGGACAAGGCTCTTGGCCAAGGCCATGTTCACCCGCCACGGGTCGGTCGTCCCGGCATTCGGCACCCTGGCGCACCGGATCCGGATCGGAGTTCCGTTCACCAGAGCCGATCGGCATCACCGAACTTCGCCCCCATGCGCATCAAAGACATCACCAACGCCTTGGAGGCCTGGGCGCCGCGCGCGCTTCAGGAGGAGTACGACAACAGTGGTCTTCAAGTGGGCGATCCCGCAACGGAGATCACCTCGGCGCTCGTTTGTCTCGATTGTACCGAAGCCGTGGTGGAAGAGGCCGCCCGCCTGGGGTGTGGCCTCATCATCAGCCACCATCCGGTGATCTTCCGCGGATTGAAGAGCCTTTCGGGCAATGGCTACGTGGAGCGTACGGTGCTTGCCGCCATCCGGCACGGCATCGCGCTGTACGCCATCCACACCAACCTGGACAACGTCATTTCCGGAGTGAACGGGGAGATCGCAGCGCGCCTCGGGTTGACCCACGTTCGCGTACTGGCCCCCAAGCCGGGCCAGTTGTCCAAGCTCATCGTCTTCAGCCCGGCGGCCCATGCGGAGGCCGTTCGCACCGCCATGTTCAAGGCCGGGGCGGGCACCATCGGGGCGTACGACGAATGCAGCTTCAATGCCGATGGCGTGGGCACTTTCCGTCCTGGCGAAGGCACCGATCCGTATGTGGGCACACGGGGCGAGCGGCACAGCGGTCCCGAAGTGCGCATCGAGGTGATCGTACCCGCCGTGGTGCAGCAAGCGGTGGTGGCGGCCATGATCAGCGCACATCCGTACGAGGAGGTGGCTTACGACCTCGTTCCGCTGGTCAATGCGCATCCGGGTGTGGGGGCGGGCCTGATCGGCGAGCTGGAGAAGCCCTTGGACGAGACCGTCTTCCTCGCTATGCTGAAGGCGACGTTCGGGCTGCAGGTGGTGCGCCATACCGCCCTGCTCGGTAAACCGGTGCGAAGGGTCGCATTGTGCGGAGGGTCAGGGGCTTTCCTGGTGGGGAAGGCCAAGGCCGCCGGGGCCGATGCCTACCTCACGGGAGACCTCAAGTACCACGAATTCTTCGACGCGGATGGAAGGCTCCTCCTGGCCGATATCGGGCACTATGGCAGTGAGCAATTCACCATGAACCTGATCCAGCGCCGGTTAGGGGAACTTTTCCCTACTTTTGCCGTCCGTTTGACGGAAAACGTCACGGATCCCATATACCATTACTGACCCATGGCGAAGAGCGACGTGAAGGCTCCGGAGAAGGAAGTAAAGGCCACCAAGAGCGGTGCCGCATCGAAAACGGACATCACCGTGGCCGAGAAGCTTGTCGAGTTGTACCGCTTGCAACACATCGATTCGCAGGTGGACAAGATCCGCATTCAGCGTGGTGAACTGCCGCTGGAGGTACAGGACCTGGAAGATGAGGTGGCTGGCCTGGAGACGCGCATGAAGAAGCTCCAGGACGAGCTGGCCGAGATGGAGACCCAGGTGACCGACAAGCAGAACCTGATCAAGGACGCCAAGGGCCAGATCAAGAAATACGAAGGCCAACAGGCCAAAGTGCGCAACAACCGGGAGTACGATTCACTCACCAAGGAGGTGGAGTTCCAGAACCTGGAGATCCAGCTGGCCGAAAAGCGCATCAAGGAGGCCAAGGCGCAGATCGATGCCAAGAAGGTGGTGGTGGAGGAAAGCAAGGCCCGCCACGACGATCGCAAGAAGGACCTGGAGTTGAAGCGTAAGGAGTTGGACGATATCGTTGCGGAGACCGAGAAGGAGGAGAAAGACCTCACGAAGAAGAGCGAAGCCGCTGCCAAGCACATCGAAGCGCGCTTGTTCAACGCCTACCAGCGCATTCGGACCAACGCACGCAATGGCTTGGCCGTGGTTCCCGTGGAGCGCGGTAGCTGTGGAGGCTGCTTCAACAGCATTCCACCCCAGCGCCAGTTGGACATCGCCAGTCACAAGAAGCTCATCGTTTGTGAGCACTGCGGTCGTATCCTCGTGGATGAGTACGTGGTGGATCGCGTGAAAGGAGAGCAGTGATCCTGTTCGTGGAATGAACGTGCAAGGCCCCGTATCGAACGGGGCCTTGCTCTTTCCGTGAGGTTCCTACGCGTCCAAGCCGTGCACCAGATGCGGCAGGGCCATGGTCCGGCTCCGGATGGCGGGCCGGCAACCCCTCAAGGCCTGATCGCGATCGTCAGCAGGGTGCGTAGCGTGTTGCGTTCCTCCCGGACCAGACCGGCGAAGGCAGGGTCGTACGGGAAATGGTTGGAATGGCTCTCGATATAGTTCGCCCCCAGGTCCACACTGAGGTGATCCGTACGGTAGCCCAGGCCACCCGCATAGGTGCGTGTGGCCTGTGCATGCATCACATCGTCGATACGGTATGCATCCGGCACGAAGCCCCAGCCCAGGCGGAAATACCAGGCACCGCTTCGCCACTCGGTTCCGGCACGTACACTGTGCGTGGGCCGGAACACCTTGCGGATCACCTCGTTCTCCGCGGTGAAGGTGTAACTGTCGTCCAACCGGCTTCCGGGCCTGAAACGCATGGTGGTATGATCCGCGTACGTATAGTCCACGCTCACCAGCCCGTGCTGCCCCACGATGTACGCTGCACTGACCACCGCGCGGAACGGGCTGGATAGTTTGTAAGCGAAGACACCATCGGGCGATGAGGAGGAGTAGGTCGTACGCCCGTCCGTGGCGGAGGGTGTCCGGAAGGTGGTGTTCATGCTCGTGTTGTAGGCATCGTTCATGGTCGTCCACATCGGACCATGGAACGCCAGGCCTGCACGGAACCGATCATGGAAGCGGTAGATCACACCGGCTTTCAGTTCCACGCCATTGCCGGCGATGGAAAGCTCCTCGCGGTAGCGCAGCTCCTTCAGGTCGATGCTGGCATCGGGTACGGTCTCCGTATGGATCCGCGTGTGTTTGTAGCGATAGCCCACGATCCCGAGCGACATCCCGAGGTAGAGCCGGTCCATGTAGTTGCCGCTATAGAAGAAGGCGGTGTTGTTGGTGGCGCCGCGTGCATCGATGGTGATGGATTGGTCCACCAAAGCGCCAGCGGGCAAGGCGGGCACGTAGCTGCGCCCCAGGGTGTCGGCAGGGTCCACCGGGTCGATCGCATAGGTGTCGTAGGCCAGCCCGGCGTCGAAGCCATAGGTGTCGTACAGGTCGCTGGCCAGCGTTCCTTCGGCCTTCTCGGCGAGATCGTCCAGGATCGAGGTCCGCACCCCGTCGGCCAACGCCTGCCTGCCCCAATGGTGCGTTGCCTGCCGGTTGAAGATGACACCGAAGGTGCTGCTGCGCCAGTCGCTACCCGCTTGTTCGGCGGGTGAGTTCAGGATCAGGGCCAGGTTGCTGAAGTTGAACCGCGCCTTCTGGTCGGTGGCCAGCGTACCGTTGTATCGGCTGTGGGCCGTGTTCACTTCGAGCGATGGTGTGAAGGAGATCTCGCTGGTGCGGTACAGCCCAAGGCCGGCCGGGTTGATCGCCACGGCCACCGGATCGGCCCCCAAGGCGCCGAAAGCGTTGGCCATGCCGTTGCTGCGTGCGGTACCCCCTTCGGACAGCGTACTGAAACGAAGCGCGTCCGTTTCGTTCTGCGCCCAGGTGCTGCAGGCCAGGTTGATGAGCAATGCGGCGCCGATATGCCGCCAAGGGGTATGACCCATGATCCATGCGCCGAGGTTTGGCGCCGTTGTTCGTTGAGCGTGAATGATCGGTCAGCGACGACCGGGACTGGTACGCGAGCCACCACCGCCCCCGCCACTGTTCCCACCGCCGCGCGAAGGGCTGGACCGGCTGCCGCCGTCGCTACCGCCGAACCCGGGGTTCCGGCTCGGGGCGCTGCGTTCCACGCCCCGCGTGGGCGCCCCTTCCCGCGTGCTACGGTCGCGCTGCAGGCTTGTGCCGCGTTCGCGCGATGGGGTGGTGGTGCCGATGGGGGAAAGGGACGATCGCTCCTGGCGGACGGAAGGAGCTGCGGTGCCCCGCCGTTCCGGTGCGGGTGCCAGGCCCACGGGGTTGCGCGTTGCGCGCCGTACCCCGCTCGACGTAGCGGTGCCCGTGCGTGAGCCCACCGAGTTCCGGTGTTGCACCACGGTGTTCCGGAAAGAGGTGCCATCGCCGATGATCACGGGAACGTACCCGCCATAGCAGTTCCCCCAAGGGCTGTGATAGTGCCCATGGCCATAGCTCCAGCCGTTCCAACCCCAAGGAGAGCAACCGTACGGGGAGTACCAGCCCCAGGGCGAGTTCCACCCCCAAGGATCGTACCCCCAGCCGTAGCGGTACCAACCGGAGTACATGCCAGTGCCGTAGCCCAAGCTCAGGTTCCAGCCAGAGCCCCAGCCACTGCCCCAACCCATGTTCATGCCCCCGCCCCAGCCCGGCCCGTTCCACCCGGTCTGCCAGCCCATGGGTGCCGCATTGAACCCGAACCGCCCCATGTTGTAGTAGTAGGGGTCGTTGTACGTCAGGTCATAATAGCTCCGGGTGGTGCCTATGGCTTCAGAGGTGCCGGGGTCGTAATAGTCATCGGCCGAGGCCGGTTCGTTCCGCGCCGCATCGTTCTTCACCGGAGTGGTCGTAGCCACCGGAGCCGTGGAGGGCAGGTAGTACACATCGTCGGACACCGAGGCCGTGGGCTGTAAGGTGCTGCACGAGGCCAGGAGCCCCACCGTGGCCATCGCGAAAAGCGTTCGTTGCATGGTCTTCATCTCCGTTCCCGCATTAACGGGGCGCCTCGGCGCCAACCGGTGTTATGTACTTTAGCCGCCTCTAACCCAAGTACAAAAATAATACCACGTAAAGGGGATGGCCGACAACTTGACCAAACGGGCGGATGACTATGCCCAGTGGTATAACGACCTGGTGCTCAAGGCCGACCTGGCCGAGCACAGCGATGTGCGGGGCTGCATGGTGATCAAGCCCCACGGCTATGCCGTGTGGGAGAAGATGCAGGCGGCCTTGGATCGGATGTTCAAGGATACGGGCCATGTCAATGCCTACTTCCCGTTGTTCATTCCCAAGAGCTATCTGGCCAAGGAGGCCAGCCATGTGGAAGGTTTCGCCAAGGAGTGTGCCGTGGTCACCCACTACCGGCTGAAGAGCGACCCCGAGCACGGCGTGGTGGTGGATCCGGACGCGAAGCTGGAAGAGGAGTTGATCGTGCGGCCCACCAGCGAGACCATCATCTGGAACACCTACCGGGGTTGGGTGAAGAGTTACCGCGACCTGCCGCTGCTCATCAACCAGTGGGCCAACGTGGTGCGGTGGGAGATGCGCACCCGCCTGTTCCTGCGCACCGCCGAGTTCCTGTGGCAGGAAGGTCATACGGCACACGCCACCAAGCAGGAAGCGATCGAGGAGACCGAACGCATGTTGGAGGTGTACCGCGCCTTCGCCGAGGAGTGGCTCGCCATGCCCGTGATCAAGGGCATCAAGACCGCCAGCGAACGCTTCGCCGGAGCCGAGGAGACCTATTGCATCGAAGCCATGATGCAGGATGGCAAGGCCCTGCAAGCGGGCACCAGCCACTTCCTGGGTCAGAACTTCGCCAAGGCCTTCGATGTGCTCTTCACCAACAAGGAGAACAAGCAGGAGCATGTCTGGGCCACCAGCTGGGGCGTGAGCACCCGGTTGATGGGCGCCCTGATCATGACCCACAGCGACGATCATGGGCTGGTGCTGCCGCCGAAGCTGGCGCCGGTGCAGGTGGCCGTGGTGCCCATTGCCAAGAACGCCGAACAACTCGAGGCCATCCGGGCCTATGTGGCGCCCGTGTTGGCCGAGCTCCGCGCAAAGGGCATCACCGTGAAGTTCGACGACGACGACACCAAGAAACCCGGCTGGAAATTCGCTGAATACGAGTTCAAGGGCTATCCGGTGCGCATCGCCATTGGCCCGCGCGATATGGAGAACGGCACCGTGGAGGTGGCCCGCCGCGATACCTTGGAGAAGCAGGTGATGCAGGTCGCTGACCTGGCCGACAAGGTGCAGCACCTGCTGGAGGCCATTCAATCCAACCTTTATCAGAAGGCGCTGGCCTTGCGCGAGCGGTACACCCGGGCGGTGGATACCTACGACGAGTTCAAGGCGGCCATCGAGGAAGGCGGCTTCATCCTGGCCCATTGGGATGGTACGGCCGAGACCGAGGAAAAGGTGAAGAACGAGACCAAGGCCACCATCCGCTGCATTCCCCTGGATGGCGACCGTACCCCGGGCCGCTGCATGGTCACCGGGGCCCCCAGCGCACAACGTGTCATCTTCGCCAGGGCCTACTGATGGGACACAGCAGCAGCGACACCCCATCGCCACGCGACCTGATCGTACGGACCATGCTGGCCAAATCGGCCATGAAGCAGGACGTCTTCATGGCCACCACCGCGCTGTTCGCCCAGTGCAAGGAGGTCTTGGCCGAGATCGCGGCGGACCTGGAACAGGCGGTGACCGGAAAGGACCCTCGATTGGTGGTCTCCTTCACCGACAAGGGGGCGTTGGCCTGCGAGTTGCGGGTGGCCGGCGATTCGCTCATCTTCCACATGCATACCAATGTGTTCCGGATCGACCAGAGCCATAGCCTCTGGAAGACCAGCTACCTGGCCGAGGACGAGATGCGGGGCTACTTCGGGGTGATCAACGTCTACAACTTCCTCACCGATTCGTTCAAATTCAATCGGGAGCGCGACCTGGGCTACCTCGTGGCGCGGCTCCTCCTTAACAAGGACCATCACTTCATGGTGCAGGGCAAGCGCCAGATGGGCTTCTTGTACAACGACCTGGCCAATGATCGCATGGACCCCGTGCGGCTCAAGGAAGTGCTTCACTCCCTGGTGAACTACGTGTTGGAGTTCGACCTGCTGGCCCCCCCTTACGATCAGGTGCAACAGGTCACCGTGAGCGAGATGAACGAGCTCAACGCCAATGTGCACATCAGCACGGGAAAACGTCTGGGCTTCCGTTTTCAGGCCGATGGCGACGAACCTCATTGAAAGTTGTTTGGAATTTCGCCGAACTGTATACATTTGCGCCCTCGTTCACCTGAACCGGCCTTGTTGGCGGTGGATGAGTTGACATCGTGGCCCGTTCGTCTAGGGGTTAGGACGCGTCCCTTTCACGGATGAAACAGGGGTTCGATTCCCCTACGGGCTACTGGGTACTGGCCCCGCTGGCAACAGCGGGGCCTTCCTGTTCCATATGGGTCCGACCGCCGACTCTGGATCGCCCCTGTAACCGCGCCAGCCTTCCCCACGTATCTTTGGCCTTGTCCTGTGCCCAAGGCGGAATTTCAACGGCGCATCATCCATCGGTGGGATGAGCGGTGTAACGGGTGCGGGACGGGTATAACAACATACGCATGCGCATACGGAACGCAGGAGTCCTGTTCATCGGTTTGGCGATGCTGACCCTTGGAGGCTGCATCGGAAGCAAGACCATCAACTACCTGAACGACCCTTCGCTGAGCAACGGCTCCAGCAAGCTCTTCGAGAACCG
>CAUJED010000136.1:0-3085 GCA_963169535.1 Bacteroidota bacterium
TGCGGCAGCGCGCTGGGCGGCATGCTCTTCCAGCTCATCAAAGGCTACAACCGCCTGGAACCCGGCGTGTACCTGGGCCTCTACATCCTGCCGGGACTGGTCACCTACGCCATCATGGCCGCGCTCTCCTTCACCGTGCATGTGCTGGTGAACAACAAGTACATCGGCTACGGGGTCTTCATCGCACTCATCTTCCTGCCGGACATCCTGCTCAGCGCGCTCGACATCAACACCAACCTCGCCTCCTTCAACGGGGCGCCCGGCATCCGGTACAGCGACATGAACGGCTACGGCACCGCCCTCACCGGCTGGAAGTGGTTCAAGGCCTATTGGTCGGCCTTCGCCCTGCTGCTGCTGTTGCTGGGGCTGCTCTTCTGGGTCCGCGGCCGCGAAAGCTCCGGCAAGCAGCGCTGGCACATCGCGGCTGATCGTTTCAGAGCCCACCGCTGGTTGGTGCTGCCCGCCCTGGGCCTGTGGCTGCTGCTGGGCGCCTGGAACTACTACAACACCAAGGTGCTCAACGAAGTGGTGAGCAACGATGCCCTCGAAGAGGACGCCGTGTACTACGAGAAGACCTACAAAAAGTACGAAGGCATCGCACAACCGCACTTCACCGACATCGCCTTCACCATCGACCTGGACCCCGCCACGCGCCGTATGCACAGCGTGGCCGAGATCACCGTGCGCAACAAGGGCACCCAGCCCATCGATTCGCTGCACCTGAACATGGGCGGTGGCGGCATCGAGCAGGACGTGGAGCTGCCTGGCGCCCAACTGGTGGTGAACGATGAACGCGTGCACTACCGCATCTACAAGCTCGACCCGCCGCTGGCCCCCGGCGCCGGATTGCGTTTCAAGGCCACGGCCGGCTACGAACCCAAGGGTTTCGAGAACAGCGTGCGCGTGATTCAGCTGAACCACAACGGCACCTTCTTTAACAACATGGACATCCTGCCCGGCATCGGCTACAGCGCGAGCGGCGAGCTGCTGGACAAGATGAAGCGCAAGAAGCACGGCCTGCCGCCCAAGGAGCGCATGCCCCGCCTCACGGACGATCCCGCCATGCGCATGCAGCAATACCTCCTGCCGAACAGCGACTGGGTGAACGTGCGCACCGTGATCAGCACCTCGCCGGACCAGATCGCCATCGCACCCGGCAGCCTGAAACGCACCTGGGAGGAGAACGGGAAAAAGTACTTCGAGTACGTGGTGGACCACCCGAGCATGAACTTCTACTCCTTCATGAGCGCGCGCTACGAGGTGCACCGCGAGAAGCTCGGCGATGTGGACGTGGAGGTGTACTACCACGCGCCCCACGCCGCCAACGTGCCGCGCATGGCCAACAGCATCAAGAAGAGCATCGCCTACTACAGCACGCACTTCGGCCCGTACCGCCACAAGCAGGCGCGCATCATCGAGTTCCCGCGCTACCAGAGCTTCGCCCAGGCCTTCCCCGGCACCATGCCCTACAGCGAGGGCATCGGCTTCATCGCCGACTTCAGCGACACCACCGACATCGACATGACCTTCTACGTGGTGGCGCACGAAATGGGGCACCAGTGGTGGGCCCACCAGGTGATGGGCGCCGACATGCAGGGCGGCACCCTGCTGAGCGAGAGCATGGCGCAGTACAGCGCGCTGATGGTGATGGAGAAGGAATTCGGCCGCGGCAGCGAGCAGATGCGGCGCTTCCTCAAGCTGGAGAGCGACCGTTACCAACGCTCGCGCGGCACCGAGCAACTGAAGGAGGTGCCGTTGATGGAGGTGGAGAACCAGGGCTACATCCACTACAACAAGGGCAGCGTGATCCTCTACGGCCTGCGCGACTTCGTGGGCGAGGACAGCCTGAACAAGGCCTTCCGTGCGCTGGTGGACAGCTTCGCATACGCCGAGCCGCCGTACCCCACCGCGCTGGACATGTACCGCGAGCTGGACAAGGTGGTGCCCGACAGCCTGCACTACTTGCTGGAGGACGGCCTGCGCAAGATCACCCTCTACAACAACCGCGTCGATACCGCCACCGCGCGCATGCTGCCGGACAGCACCTACGAGGTCACGCTCGAACTCTGGGGCGAGAAGAACTACGCGGATTCACTTGGCCGTGAGAGCGCCGCCACGATGAACGACTGGCTGGACGTGAGCATCCTGCGCTACCCGAAATTCGGGAAGAACGCCGACAAGTCGCTGAACGACCTACCCCTGCTGCAGCGGCGCGTACGGCTGAAGAGCGGCCGCAACACGCTCACCTTCATCGTCCCCGAGAAGCCCATGCGCGCCGAGCTCGACCGCGATCACCTCTTCATCGACCGCGTGATGGAGGACAACGGGAAGAAGGTGGAGGTGAAGTAGGTGCGGAGGGTGGTGCTGTCAGAACTTCAGCTTGGACAGGTCGCGTCGTTCGTGCCAGATGTGATGTACCACAATGGCGTCCGCCATGACTTCATAGAAGATGAGGTGGTCGAGCACGCGCAACACCCTGATCCCGTTGATGTCCGTTGGCCGGCCGATGTATGGATGTGCGATCGTTCTGTTGATCGCCGTGTTGAAGTGGCGGAAGAGTTTCAAGCTGTATGCGGCACTGCCGTTCCTATCGATCCAATAGGACAGGATCTCCTTCCGGTCGCTTTCCGCCGGTGCGGTCCAGACTATTTGCCGAGCCATTCCCGGACGGCTTTGTCGGCTTCTGCCGCCGGACGCACACGACCCTTTTTCATGGCCGTGCGGCTCTTGGCGACCGCTTTCTTCTGCTCCGGTGTCGTTATGTAGGGCGCGATCTCCTCGCCTGCGCTCTTGAGCATTTGCTCCAGTTGACGGAGCAGCAAGGTGTCCTTTGTGAGCTTCACACGGGCGATCACGCGCTTCTGGAGTTCTGCGGTAGACATGACCCAAAGTTACGATCACTTCTCCCCATACCTCGGGTCCGCCTTCCACGGCAGCTTCTCGAAGCGTTCGGTGCGCAGGGCGCAATGCCCGAACTCCTCTTCCACCGGGCTGGTGAAACGGCAATATTATCGTTGTCGCCTCTTCGCTTCAGCATCCACACGGCCGCTCCTTCAGCAGGCTGCCGCTGCGCCCCCTCACGCGG
>CAUJED010000137.1:0-40949 GCA_963169535.1 Bacteroidota bacterium
CGGTCACATCGGCGTTGTCGTTCAGGCTTCCCGCAACACCCATGTAGTCGCCACGGCCCCGCATGAAGTTGCCGCGGAAGTCACCGTAAAAGGCACCGCCTTTCTTGCGGCTGTCGTAGCGTACCCAGTGGCCGTTCCAGGGGTAGATCCGACGTTCCACCACGCGCTCGTCCACGGTATTGCCCACCAGGCCATAGGCCGCATATTCCCATTCCGCTTCGGTGGGGAGCCGGTAGCGGGGCAGCAACACGCCATCCTCCATGCGGATGTTACGGGTGTCCTTGTTGGGGTTGAAGTCCTGCACGCCATCGACCTTCTTGCCGCTCTCGTACTGGCCGGCCAAGTAGGCGTCGGTGCTGAAATGATCCTCGTTGATCTGGTTGGGGTAGTGTTCGAAGAGCCCCTCGCGGATCAGGATCACCTCGTTGACCCGATCGGTACGCCATGCGCAATAGTCGTTGGCCTGCAGCCAATTCACCCCCACCACGGGGTAGTCGCGGTAGGCCGGATGCCGCAGGTAGTATTCCACAAAAGGCTCGTTGAAGGCCAATTTGCTCCGCCATACCAAGGTGTCCGGAAGGGCCTTCTTGTAGATCTCGGGGTAGTCGGCCGCGAAGACCCGGTCCAACCAGTAGAGGTATTCGAGCCAGTAGAAGTTGGTCACCTCCACCTCATCCATATAGAAGGAGGACACCGTCACCGTGCGCGGGATCATGTCCCATTCGTGGCGCAGGTCGTCGGTGACACGCCCCATGGTGAACTGGCCCCCTTCGACCAGGATCAGGCCCGGGCCGTTCTCCTGTTCGACGAATTCGGTCTTCTCGAACCCGCCGTTCTTGGAGTCGTTGTAGTTCCAACCGGTGGCACCGCTCTTTTCGAACTGGCACCCGCTGAGGATGGCAGCACCCACCGTGATCAACGCGATGTTCTGGAGCTGGTTCATGTTCCTATCGTGATTTCGTTGCAGGTTCTGAATACTAGAAGGTTGGGCAGGCCACGACCCGGAAGCGACGCTTCTTGGGTTTGCAGTTGAACATCAGCTGCATGCTGATCTCGTGGGAGCCTGCCGTTGCCGTGGTCAGTTTCGAGGTGGTCACGTCGTAGCTGTAACCGAACTTGAACTTCTCCACGTGGAAGCCGATCAGGGCGATGAAGGCGTCGCGTGTGCGGTACCATACACCGGCGGTGATCGGGCCATGATCCACGTAAAGGCCCAAGTTCAACTGACGGAACGCAGCTTGTTGTTGATATAGTACGTTGGGCGAGATCCGGGTACGGGCCTCACCATACTTCCCCTTCATGCCGATGGGGATGGCGGCACCCGCATGGCCGGTCAGTTTCATCGGCAACTTGCTGCTCCCCACGATCAAGGATTCGTTCGGCTCGGTGAGGTGGTGCGCGGCGACGCCTACGAAGAACACATCACTATAGCCCAGGATCCCGGCGCTGAAATCGGCATTGCCCACACTGCCTCCACGCGGCACATCGTTCGTCTGATAGATCACCCCGCGGCGTGGGTCGATCTGGTCGCCGAAGATGAGCTTGCTCCAATCCAACGACTTTTGGAAGTAGGTAGCTTGGAATCCTACCTTCATGGAGAACTTCCTCGAAATGGCCTGCTGGTAGCTGTAGATACCGCTGACGGTGGTGGTGTTGAGGGTGCCCTTGCCGGCCTGGTCGTGGGTCACCAACAGGCCCAAGCCGCCGTTCATACCGTCCACGTGCTGGTCGTAGCTGGCGCTCGTGGTCACGAAGGTGCCCGTGAGGGCAGGCCACTGGTTGCGGTAGTTCATCACCACCCGAGGGCACCGTGCGGTACCGGCGAACGCCGGGTTCAGGTACAGGGGGTTGGCATAGAACTGGGTGAATTGCGGGTCCTGGGCCGTAGCCGACAGGCTCGCCAATACGATCAGTGCACACCCGAGGGCCGCACGCCTAACGGTCCATTCCTTCATGCTCGTTATCATCGAGGCTTTCCTGCAAGCGCCAAGTATACGAAGCCATTCCCGTTACGGTTGCCCTTCCCTTGGCAATATCGATCCTGCCTTGCCGTTGGTGGGGTGTTCCAAGAACGCAAGGGTCGAAGGTAGTACTTTCGGTCCGATCTGTTGAAAACCTGTTCATCACTGTTCATGAATCGGCTGTCCATCCCGGCACTCCTGTTCGCGCTCGTGGCGCACCTTCCCCTTGCGGCCCAGACCATGGATACACGCGTGGTGCCGTGGGCCAAGACTGCGGTGGAGACCACCAGTAAGGGCACTTCTGGAACCACGAAGAGCGGGGCCGTTGCGCAGGCCGACCAACGCGTGGATGGCGAACTCACCCACGAGGTGTATTACGATGTGGAACGTGGCACGCTCCCGTTGTGGACGCCTCCGATCACCGTGCCACAAGGGACCACCGCTTTCCAGGTGGCACTGGAGGGCGCGGTGTACGAGGTGGTCCCTGAGGCCATGTTGAAACGTTATCCCGCACTTCGCGAAGCAGGTACGGGGCCGGTGGTACGGACATCGGTCGGGGTGCACCGGAAGCAGACCATAGGCACCGTGGTGATCGACCCGTACAAACGCGACCCGACAACGGGGACCGTTGAACGCTTAGTACAGGCAAGTCTACGTGTGCACGATGTGGTCAGGGGTACGCTCCCACGCCCGAAGAGCTATCCGGCGGCGTCCAGGCTGGCCTCTGGCGATTGGTATCGGATCAGTGTGCCCGCCGATGGTGTGTACAAGGTGGACCATGCCATGCTGCAACGCCTGGGGGTGGACGTGAGCGACCTGGCCTCGGACCGGATCAACCTGTACGGTAACCATACAGGCATGCTGCCTTTCCAGAACCAGGACCTGCCACCGACGGACCTCCAGGTGAACGCGATCGAGATGATGGATGGCGGCGACGGGATGTTCGGCCCCAATGACCAGTTCATCTTCTACGCCAGCGGTCCACAGCGGTGGAGCTTGGAGGGGGGGCGGTTCGTGCACACCAAGAACGTTTATTGCGATAGCGCCCACTATTTCATCGGCATCGATGTGGAGCCTCCGGTGCGGGTACAACAGGCCGCCGTTAGCAGCGATGCACCCACCCACACGGTCACCAGCTTCAACGACCGTCAGTTCATCGAACGGGATCTGCTCAACCTGCTCAAGAGCGGGCGCACCTGGTTCGGGGAGTTGTTCGATGTGACCACTTCCTACACCTTCCCGTTCAATGTGCCCGGTGTGATCCCGTCCGATTCAGCGTATGTCCGTGTGGTGGGGGCCGCTCGTACCATCGGGTCCAACAACTACAGCTATTTCGATGTGCAGGCTTCCGGCCTGCCAACGACCAATTTCGGGGTGCGGGGTGTGCCACCGGGCTATAGCAGTACCTATGGTCAGCACTTCGACCGTGTTTTCGCGTTCCTGCCAACGGGAAGCCCGATCTCTTTCGCCGTATCCTTCAGCAAGCACGATCCGGTGACCTCGATCGCCTGGATGGACTTCATGGAGTTGAATTGCCGACGCCAGTTGCGCATGTCCGGGGATCAGCTTGCGTTCCGGGACCTGCTTTCGGTGGCGCCTGGCGCGGTCGCCGAGTTCGTGGTGGAGCAAGCACAAACGGTGCACCGGATCTGGGATATCACCGCTCCAGCACAGGCGCGGGTGGTACCGGCGACCACGGAAGGTTCGGTGCAGCGCTTCCGGGTGCCTACGGACAGTCTGCGTCAGTTCATCGCTTTCCGTAACAGTGGTTACCTGGAGCCGGTGCCGATCGGCCGTGTGCCGAACCAGAACCTCCACGGTACCCCTGTGGGTGTGGATCTGACCATTGTGTGCCCACCCGAGTTCCAAAGTGCGGCGTCGCGGTTGGCCGAAAGGCGCATGGGCGAAGGGATGGATGTGCTGATGGTGAGCCCCCAGCAGATCTACAACGAGTTCTCCTGTGGATCCCGCGATGCCACGGCCATAAAGCGGTTCATGCGCATGCAGTACGAACGGGCCACCGACGCGGAGGACTTCCCACGCTACCTGCTCCTTTTCGGTGATGGCTCCTACAACAACATCTCCACCACCGCGGTCAACCAGAACTGGATACCCTCGTACCAAACGGTGAACGTGATGGACCCGGGGAAATCATACAGTACCGACGATTATTTCGGCTTCCTCGACCCCCAAGAAGGTGAATGGACCGGTGATCTGGTCGACATCGGGATCGGCAGGCTGCCGGTGAGCACCGTGGATCAGGCCAATGCGGTGGTCAATAAGATCCTGCGGTATGACCAGATGCACAATTTGAGCGGCGCGGGCAGCAGTTGCTCCACCAGTGGTGATGCCGGTATTCCCGACTGGCGCACCCATGTGCTCTTCGCCTCCGACGACCAGAACGGCGATGCCTTCGAGTCCACCATCCACATGAGCCAGAGCGAAAGTTTGGCACAACGCGTGGTGGCCGAGGAGCCCCGCCTGAACGTGGATAAGATCTTCCTGGACGCCTACCAGCAGATCAGCACCCCGGGTGGTGCCCGCTATCCACAGGCGAACATCGATCTGCGCGAGGCGGTGGAGAAGGGCCTGCTTCTGGTGAACTATATCGGACACGGTGGCGAGGTGGGTTGGGCCCATGAACGGTTCCTGGATAACACCACCATCCTCGGTTGGACCAACGGCGAGCGACTGCCCTTGTTCATGACCGCCACCTGCGAGTTCTCCCGCTGGGACGATCCGGCACGTACCTCGGCCGGCGAACTGGTGTTGCTGAACCCCGACGGCGGCGGCATCGCCCTGATGACCACCTCGCGCCTGGCCTATTCGTTGCAGAACTTCAACCTGGGGAACTGCTTCTACGACCATGTGTTCGAGCGCACGGACGAGCTGGGCCGGACCGCAAGGCTGGGCGATATCCATCGCCGGACCAAGCGCCAGATCGCGACCAGCGACCCCAATTCGTTCAACCACATGAACTTCTGCCTCTTGGGTGACCCCAGCATGCGGTTGGCGCTACCCAACAATGAGCTCACCATCACCGCTGTTACCGATACCCTCGGCAATGCCGTGGATACCTTGAAGGCTTTGGCCACCGTGCGCATTGAAGGCTTCGTGGACAATGGTAACGGGCAACCCCTGGAGGATTTCAACGGGGTGGTGGTGCCCACGGTGTATGACAAGGTCTTGCAGCAACAGACCTTGGCCAATGATGGTGGGGGAGCGTTCTCCTTCCGTATGCGCAAGAACGTGATCTACCGGGGGCGCGCTTCCGTGGTCAACGGTCGCTTCGCGTTCACCTTCGTGGTCCCCAAGGATATCAACTATCAGGTCGGACCCGGCCGGGTGAGTTGCTATGCCGAGAATGGCGCCACCAATGCCAGCGGGTACACCGAAGCCCCCTTGGTCGGGGGTACAGCGACGGACGTGGCCGCGGACGAGGTCGGGCCACGGGTACAGCTGTATATGAACGACGACGATTTCGTGCGCGGAGGCATCACCGATCGATCCCCTTTGCTCTACGCCAAGTTGTTCGACGAGAACGGTATCAACACCGTGGGTACCAGTATCGGCCACGATCTTCTGGCGGTGCTGGATGAAAATACCGACCAAGCCATCGTCCTCAACGATCAGTACCAGGCCGACCTGGACACGTATAAGAGCGGCGAGGTGCGGTACAGGCTGAGCGACCTGACCGAGGGGACCCACACCCTGCGGTTGAAGGCCTGGGACGTATTCAACAATTCCTCGGAAGCGAACACCGAATTCGTGGTGACCTCTTCGGAGGAGTTGGCCTTGGATCATGTGCTCAATTACCCGAACCCGTTCTCCACGCACACCGAGTTCTATTTCGAGCATAACCGCCCTTGCACCAACCTCGATGTTCAAGTGCAGGTGTTCACCGTGAGCGGGCGTCTGGTGAAGACGCTGAGCCGACAATTGGCTTGTGACGGCTACCGCAGCGAGGGCCTGGCTTGGAACGGGTTGGACGATTTCGGCGACAAGCTGGGCCGGGGGGTTTACGTCTATCGCCTCCAGGTGGCAACTCCGGATGGGGAAAAGGCCGAGAAATTCGAGAAGTTGGTGATCCTGCGCTAATGCAATAAAGCCCTGGTGATCAACGTATCTTTGGCATCCTTTTTTCCGACCCCAAGCTGATGACCTTTGCCCGGCCACTCCTTGCCTGCACGATCCTGTCCCTCGGGGCATTCTTGCCATCCGCAGCTTTCGCACAGCCCTGTGATCCCCAGTTCAGAGCCGCTGGACAGCAGTGCAACGACCAGTTGAACACCATCACCACCGCGGTGCCCTTCCTGCTCATCTCGCCCGACTCCCGGGCCGGAGGCATGGGCGATGCCGGTGTGGCCATCAGCCCCGATGCGAACGCCATCCACTGGAACCCCTCCAAGCTGGCCTTCGCCGAGAACGACGGCGAGTTCAGCATGAGCTATAGCCCGTGGTTGCGCAACCTGGTGCCGGACATGAGCCTGGCCTACCTGTCGGGCTACAAGCGCTTGAGCAACAAACGCAGCGCCATCGGTGGGTCGCTCCGGTACTTCAACCTGGGGAGCATCCTGTTCACCGATGTGAACGGTTCCACCATCCGCGATTTCAAGCCGGCCGAGTTCGCCGTGGACCTGGCTTTCGCGCAGAAGTTCAGCGACAAGTTCTCCGGAGGCATCGCCATACGCTATGTCAACAGTAACCTCACCGGCGGCATCAGCGTGCAGGGGGCCAATTCCAAGGCCGGGCAGACCGTGGCGGCCGATGTGTCCTTCTTCTATATGAATGATCAGGCCCAGCTCGGCGGCAAGGATGCCACCATTGCTTTCGGGGCGAACATTTCGAACATCGGAGGGAAGATGTCCTACACGGAGACCGCCGCCCAGAACTTCATCCCCATCAACCTGCGGATCGGGCCCTCGTTGAAGATGGAGCTGGATAAGTACAACAGCATCGCGTTCAACATGGACGTGAACAAGCTGTTGGTGCCTACGCCTCCGGTGTACCTGTTGGATGAGAATGGTGCCCTGATCCTGGACCCGGTGACCGGGAACTATCAGGTGGCCAGCGGACGTGACCCCAACGTTGGTGTGGTGAACGGGATCCTGGGTTCGTTCACCGATGCGCCTGGGAACGTGGGCTACGACGATAACGGGAAACCCTACGTGGAAAGTGGCAGCCGCCTGCGCGAAGAGTTGCGGGAGATCAATCTGGCGGGCGGATTCGAGTATTGGTATGCCGAGCAGTTCGCCTTCCGTACGGGCTATTTCTGGGAGCACTACACCAAGGGCAACCGCAAGTACTTCACCCTCGGGGCCGGTGTGAAGTACAGCATCTTCACGCTGGACCTGAGCTACCTGATCGCCAACACGCAGCGCAGTCCGCTGGCGAACACCCTGCGCTTCACCCTCGGGTTCAAGTTCGACAAGTCCAAGAAGGCCAAGCCCACCGAGTGATGTTCCGGGTCGGCTTCGGCTTTGACGTACACCGCTTGGTGGCAGGGCGCGAGCTCTGGCTTGGTGGTGTGCGGGTGCCGCATGAGGTGGGCGCACTGGGCCATTCCGATGCCGACGTGCTGCTGCATGCGGTGTGCGATGCGTTGCTCGGTGCCGTGGCCATGGGCGATATCGGACGCCATTTCCCGGATACCGATGCGCGCTGGAAGGGGGCGGACAGCAAACTGCTGTTGAAGGAGGTGGTGCGTATGTTGGCCGAGCAGGGTTGGCGCGTGGGTAATGTGGACTCCACGCTCGTTCTTGAACGTCCGAAGATCATGCCTCACGTTCCGGCCATGCGCACGGTGATGGCCGAACTACTCCAGGTCAATGAGGATGCGGTGAGCATCAAAGCCACGACGAACGAGACCATGGGCTTCGTGGGCCGTAAGGAGGGCGTGGTGGCACATGCCGTGGCCATGGTCCTCCGAACACCGTGATCCATACCCCTGCCGGTGATCAGGGCCCGGTGTAGCCAACGGGCGGTGCCCCGCCACTAATCATCGCCGTCGTCCGGAGCGCCCTGGACAAAGGAGCCGTGGCCCTGTTCGTCCTCGAAGAAGAACACCTTCAGCTCGGCCGTATCCTTCAGCAGGTCGATCTTGCCGATCTCCACGCGCGAGGTCTTCACGCCAAGGCGCGCATGCAGGTCCTCATAGAGCGCCGCCCGGTTCTCCGGTTTGATCAGGTCGATCCGCTCGTAGATCAAGAACTTCATGGCCTCGTGGCGGGTGAGCCAGACATGCTCCAGCGCGTAGGTCATCAAGAGGATCATGCCATCGGTGAACAGCAGTTCGGCCAGGCTCACCTTCTTGCTCGCCAACGCGTTGATCACCGCTACGCTGATCGTGGCGAACAGGTAGGTCATGTCCTTGATGCTGATCTGCTCGGTGCGGTAGCGGAGCACCCCGAAAATGGCGAACAGGCCGAAGGCGAAGCCGATGCTGAGCTTCACGCTGTTCAAGAGCACGCACAGGAAGAAGATCAGTGTGTTGAAGAGGAAGTACGTGAACAGGTAGTCCTTCTTGCGGTGGATCGGGTAGTAGATCAACCGGATCAGGACGAAGAGTACCAAGGTGTTGACCCCGAACTTGAACAGGAGCTCCCACATGTCGGCGTGGATGAGCGGCATTCCGAATACTTTCATGGCTGCAGGTAGGTGCTCAGGCTGCTTGGCGGATCTTGTCCAGCTTCAGCAGTACGGCTTTGAAGGTGTTCTGTTTCACGTTGCGGCCCAGCAGTAGCTGGCCCACACAGTACTTGCTCATGCCCGATGCCGCGATGACACGCTGGCGCATGATGCGTACGAACGGCGAGGTGCGGTCCGCCCGTTCCTGTTTCAGTTCGGCGATGACGATGGCCCCCAGGTCGCGGCTGCGATCGGATACGGTGGCGTAGCGCAGGGCGATGTCCATCGTGAGCCGTTCCGGGGAGGTCCTGCTCACAAAGGTGTACCGGGTGAAGTGGTTCCAAAGGGTGGCTTCCAGGGGCGCATCGCTCCGGCTGGTCCTTGCAATGAACGCCTGCTGTTCGGGCGTTAGCCGATCGGGGATCGCATCGACCTTGAGCCGCTTCTTGTCCGTGCGCCCACGTCCGGTCTTTCGTTTCACTTCTAGAAAGACCAACCCACTGCCGAGGTATTCGCGGAACCGCACTTTGCACCGGAAGGTGCGCTGGTTGTGATGGGCCTGGTAGTGTTGCAGGTCGGGGGTGTCGAAATAGAGGCTGCGGTAATGGGTGCCACGAACGCCGTCGACCTCCAGTAGCCGGTAGTGCGGCAACATGGCTTCGAGCACTTCCGGCAGTTCATGCTCTCCGAAGACGTACTTGGTGTCCACACGGTCCTGCAACTTCACCCCGTCCATCTCCGACAAGGAGATCGCCAGGAAGCGTTGGAAGAGCTGTGCCGTGGTATCCATGGGGCTAAAGGAGGCCAAAACTACGGAACGGTACGACGGAGAAGCTACGGCATGGTTTGATGAGCGGGTGCACCTTCTTATTTTTAACCCCTTATATCCGAACCATGTCCAGTATCGGCAACGTGCATCTGGAGTACATCAGCCACAGCTCCGCCCTGGAACTACCGGAGGCGGATCGGGCGTTGTTGATGGCCGCGCACGAGGCTGCGCTGAGGGCTTATGCGCCCTACTCCAACTTCCAAGTGGGAGCCGCCCTGCGCATGCGCGATGGCCGGGTGGTGACCGGTAGCAACCAGGAGAACGCCTCCTACCCGGCCGGTACCTGTGCCGAACGCACCGCCCTGCATGCCGCCATGGCCTTCGACCCCCATGGTGTGGCGGAGACCATGGCCATTGTGGTGCCTGCGGCCACCGCCGAGCGCCCGGTAACGCCCTGTGGCATCTGCCGTCAAGCCCTTTTGGAACAGGAGGTGCGCCAGAAGGGAGAACCGCTGCGCCTGCTGATGGCCGTGCCCAATGGACCGGTGTATGAGGTGCGTCGTGCTTCGCAGCTTCTGCCTTTGGCTTTCGACGGCTCGTTCCTGAACGGTTGATACACGCTCCCAGGCATCCCGGGCAATGGCCCCCTCACGGCCCCCGCGCCTGGGTTGCCACGAATGCCCGATGGAGAGCAGTGGGCTATATTTGCCCTTCGCTCATGAGCACCAAGACAGCCGCTGCTGAAAAGCGCAGCAAACCCGCGAAAGACGTGCAAGGCACCTTCGGCAAGGAGACGTACCTCCGGTGGTTCAAGGATATGATCCTGATGCGCCGTTTCGAGGAGAAGACGGGCCAGCTCTATACCATGCAGAAGTTCGGTGGTTTCTGCCACCTGTACATCGGGCAGGAAGCCATCCTGGCCGGCATGGTCACCGCGATCCGCCCCACCGACCGGATGATCACCGGGTACCGGGATCATGGCCATCCACTGGTGCTCGGCACCCCCGCCAAGAACGTCATGGCCGAGCTGTTCGGTAAACTCACCGGCACCAGCAAGGGCAAGGGGGGCAGCATGCACTTTTTCGATAAGCAGCGCCACCTTTTCGGCGGGCACGGTATCGTTGGAGGCCAGATCGGCCTGGGGGCGGGCATCGCCTTCGCCGACAAGTATCGGGGAGAGGACCATGTGACGCTGTGCATGATGGGCGACGGTGCGGTACGGCAGGGGATCCTGCACGAGACCTTCAACATGGCCATGACCTGGAAGCTGCCCGTGATCTTCATCGTGGAGAACAACAACTACGCGATGGGCACCAGCGTGGAGCGCACCACCAACATGCACGACCTCAGCACGCTGGGCCTTTCCTACGGGATGCCAGCCCAAGGGGTGAACGGCATGCGCTGTGAGGACGTGCATGAGGCCATCGCCAAGGCGTGCGAACATGTGCGCGCCGGGAACGGGCCGTACCTGCTCGATATCAAGACCTATCGCTACAAGGGGCATAGCATGAGCGACCCGCAGAAGTACCGCTCCAAGGAAGAGGTGGAGGAGTACAAGAAGCAGGACCCGATCGAAGGGGTGAAGGATACGATCCTGAAGAACAAATGGGCCAGCGAGGCTGAATTGCAGGCGATCGATGACGCCGTGAAGAAGGAGGTGGAGGCGGCGGTGAAGTTCGCCGAGGAGAGCCCCATGGCCAGTGCCGACGAGTTGTACAACGACGTGTACACCGACAAGGACTACCCATTCGAAAAGGACTGAACAGCTGCGCCGGGGAACGGCGCTTGAAATACCATGGCCGAGATCGTACGTATGCCCAAGTTGAGCGACACCATGACCGAAGGGGTGGTGAGCGCCTGGCACAAGAAGGTGGGGGATGCCGTGAAGAGCGGCGAGGTGCTCGCGGAGATCGAGACCGATAAGGCCACCATGGAGTTCGAGAGCTTCACCGATGGCGTGCTGCTGCACATCGGCGTGGAGAAAGGGAAGACCGCACCGGTCGATAGCGTGCTCGCGGTGCTGGGCAAGGCCGGAGAGGACATCACCGCCCTGCTGGCCAGCGAGGCCGCCGCTTCGCCGAAGGTGGAGGAGAAGCCCAAGGCACAGGAGCACACCAAGGTGCCAGCGCCTGTGGCCCCGGCACCCACTCCTGCCCCGGCTCTCACCCCTGCACCGGCTCCCGCACCGGTCGCTCGCGCTCACCAAGCCAAGCCCGCACCGGCCAGCAATGGCCGCGTGAAGGCCAGTCCGCTGGCCAAGCAACTGGCGGAGGAGAAGGGCATCGATATCGCCCGGGTGGCCGGGAGTGGACCCGACGGTCGGGTGATCAAGCAGGATATCGAGAATTTCGGAGGTGGCATGTTCGCTGCACCGCAGGTGGAGCGGTTCGAGGAGGTGCCGGTGAGCCAGATGCGCAAGACCATCGCGCGCCGACTGAGCGAGAGCCTGTTCTCCGCGCCGCACTTCTACCTCACCATGGAGATGGATATGGCGCGGGCCATGGGCGTCCGCGAGGCCATCAACAAGCAGGTCGCACCCGACAAGATCTCGTTCAACGACCTGGTGATCAAGGCGTGTGCCGTGGCGTTGAAGCAACACCCCAAGGTGAACAGCAGCTGGCTCGGCGACCGGATCCGGTACAACGAACACGTGCATATCGGCGTGGCCGTGGCCGTGGATGAAGGATTGCTCGTGCCCGTGGTGCGCTTCGCCGATGGCAAACCACTGCGGACCATCGGTGCCGAGGTGCGCGACCTCGCCAAGCGGGCCAAGGAGAAGAAGCTCCAGCCGCAGGATTGGGAGGGGAACACCTTCACCATCTCCAACCTGGGCATGTTCGGTATCGAGGAGTTCACCGCCATCATCAACCCCCCCGATGCGTGTATCCTCGCGGTGGGAGGCATCGTGGAGAAACCCGTGGTGAAGGATGGGGCCATTGTGATCGGACATACCATGAAGGTGACCTTGAGCTGCGATCACCGCGTGGTCGACGGAGCCACCGGTGCCGCCTTCCTCAACACGGTGAAGGATCTGCTCGAAGAGCCCGCCCTGCTGCTCGGGGCGAACGCCATCTAAGCACCTCCGTACCACCTTCCATGCGTCGATGAGCTGGATCGCCCGCCTTCTCCCCAGCGGCCTTCGTGCGCTGATCAGAAGGCAGGTCCTGGCCGGCGATACGGTGTGTTGCCCCATCTGCGAGCGTGGGGCCATCGCCTACCTGCCTTCGGGCACTCCACCGCGCCCCCATGTGCTGTGCCCGTTCTGTGGCTCGCGCGAACGTGCGCGCATGACCTGGCTGTTCCTCCAGGAACGCAAGGTGCTCCGGTCCGGACTGCGTGTCCTGCATGTAGCGCCCGAACGCTGCCTCTCCGAAAGGATCCTCGGCCTTCCCGGTGTGGCCTATACTGCAGGCGACAAGTTCACGCCGGGATACGATTACCCCGTGGGCACCATCGACCTGGATATCACCGCGATGCCTTTCGCCGATGAGGCCTTCGACCTGATCCTGTGCTCCCATGTGCTGGAGCATGTGCCCGATGACCGCACCGCGATGAAGGAGCTGCACCGTGTATTGGCGCCGGGTGGCACGGCCATCCTCATGGTGCCCATCGCCCCGCATGGAGCCGCTACCGACGAGGACCCCACCGTGGTGGATCCACAAGAGCGTATCCGCCGGTTCGGCCAGTTCGATCACGTGCGTTACTATGGATGCGACTATGCGGATCGGTTGCGCGCGGCGGGTTTCACCGTGGTGGAGGATCCCATGGCCGACCGGCTTCAGCCCGAAGCGGTGTTCCGATACGGACTATTGCGGGGCGAAGTGGTGTTCGCCGGTCTGAAATCCGCCAGCACCTCCGCACCGTAGGCCTCCGGACGGCTCCCGCCAGGTCCGCATGCGATCCGCTACCGCACCACACGCAGCGGTGTGCGCGGCAGGTCGAAGTAGGGCGATGGGGTATCCCACGGCAATGGTATCCGCTCCGCGCGCATCCGTGCTTCCAAGGTCGTATCCATTTCCGCCGCCGTGGCCGTGGTGTCCGACCAGGGAAGGAGGAGGACCGTGGACGAGGTTCCGTCGGTGGCCGAGAGCAGGACCGTTTCCATGGGCTCCAGGCCGGGGAGCTTCACGGAACCCCAGCGGGGTGTGATGAAGGTGGGGACGTCCTTGACCAACCCCAGGCCGATGCCCTGTTCATGAGCTGCGTCGATGCGTGAGCGGATCCATGCCACACGGTCCGCGTAGGTGCCGCTCAGGTCCAGCCAAAGCATGCAGCGCAAAACCAGGAAAAGACCCAGGGCCTTGTACCATGGACCAAGCCCCGGAACGGGCCGTGCGCCCAGGATGTACGGCACCACCACCGCCCATACCGCGAACGGATGGTCCACGAATTCCCGATACACCGAATGCGTGCCATCGGGGAAATAGAACGATTGCAACACATAGAGGACCAACACCCCGCCGAGGAAGGCCGCGAGCGTACGCCACGCCCTGACCTGCACCAAGGCCGCCATCAACAGTACGTACAAGAAGACCACATCGGGATATACCGATAGCATGTGTTCCAGGTGGCCGAGCAGCCTGCCCGGACGGAACACCCAGGTCCACCCCAGCCCTTCGAACCGGATCCACAACGAGGTGATGGCGCGTCGTTCGTAGTCCGATAGCACCACGCTGCGGATGATGAGGTGCAAGACCAACATCGCCATCGCCAGCCAACGCAGATGCCGCTGGCGATGCACCCCGGCCAGCAGCAGGGCCATGCCGGCCACCAGCATCGCCAGGAAATGGCTGGAGAACACCAGGAAGAGCAGCGCGGAGAACCATACACCTTGCAGCGGAGGTGCCAGACGTGTGCTTCTCAGAAGTGCGAGGCAAGCCAACAACAGTGGCGCAGCATAGTAGAACTCGAACACGGGGCAGAACACCGCATGGCCCACCCCGATGAACTGGGAGGCCACCACCGCCAGGCCCGCACGGTGGTCCTGCAACACGTACCGTACGAAGAAGTAGGCCATGCCGGCCACCACCACACCGCCCAAGGAGTAGAGGGCGATCACCGCTCTCAAGGGCAGGGCCAGTTTGATCGCGAGCACCGCCAGGCCTTGCGACAGCGGCATGATCCAGCGGCCATGGCTCACGAAGAACCCGGCATCATCCACCATGCGCACCAGGAAGTACGCGGCATCGACCAGGATACGCTCGGAGGCGAAGTGTACCGCGAACCATCCGTTGAACACCAGCAAGGCCCAACACAATGGGTCGATCCACCCCGCGGACCACCCCGTCCGAGGTGGAGGTGCCATCGCCCGAACCGCCATGGTGGCGAATGTACTCCCCGGGGCATGGTACTTTTCGCCCATGGTCGATCCCTTGGAAACGCCCATCGAGTACCTCAAAGGAGTGGGGCCGCAGCGCGGTGCCCTGTTGCGGGAAGAGCTGGGCATCGCGACCTTTCGGGACCTGCTTCTCCATTTCCCTTTCCGCTACGTGGATCGGAGCCGGTTCCATGCTGTTCGTGAGCTGACGGAGGACATGCAGCAGGCTCAATTGCGTGGCGTCCTGGGGCCATTGCGCATGGTGGGCGAGAAGCAGGGGCGCCGGTTGGTGGCTTCGCTCACCGACAGCACCGGTTCCGTGGACCTCGTATGGTTCAAGGGTGCACGCTGGTTGCAGGCATCCCTCAAGCCCGGTCACGAATACATCCTCTTCGGTAAGCCGAACACCTTCAAGGGGCGGTTCAATTTCCCACATCCCGAACTGGAGTTGGCGGCCACGTGGGAGCAAGGCCTGGAGGCCACGTTACAGCCGGTGTACAGCACCACGGAGAAGTTGAATGCGAAGGGCCTCGGTAGCCGTGTCATCTGGAAACTGCTGAAGACGGTGCTGCCGCAGGTGGAAGGCCACCTCGGGGAGGTGTTGAGCGCTGAACTGGTCGAGTGGTTGGGTGGAATGGACCGCGAACAGGCCTTCCGGCAAGTGCACGCACCACAGGATCAGGCCCGGCTGGATGCGGCCTTGCGCCGGTTGAAGTTCGAGGAGCTGTTCTTCATCCAGTTACGGATGCTGGAACAGAAGATCATGCTGCAACAAAGCCTGCGGGGCAACGTGTTCGCCGAGGTGGGCGATCTTTTTCATCGCTTCTATCGGCAGCATCTGCCGTTCGAGTTGACCGGTGCGCAGAAACGTGTGGTGAAGGAGATCCGCAAGGACATGGGAAGCGGCCACCAGATGAACCGTCTCGTGCAGGGCGATGTGGGCAGTGGGAAGACCCTCGTGGGATTGCTGAGCATGTTGATCGCCCTGGACAATGGTTTCCAAAGCGCGCTGATGGCACCCACGGAGATCCTTGCCCAACAGCACTTCGCCACCATCAGCAAACTGGTCGAAGGCCTGCCCATCGTGGTGCGTCTGCTCACCGGGAATACGAAGCAGGCCGAGCGCAAGAGCATACTCACCGCGCTACGTATGGGCGAAGTACACCTCATCGTAGGCACGCATGCGCTGCTGGAGGACCGTGTCGTCTTCCACCGGCTCGGGCTGGTGGTGATCGACGAGCAGCACCGGTTCGGGGTGGCGCAACGCGCACGGCTCTGGGCCAAGAGCGAGGTGCCTCCCCATGTGCTGGTGATGACCGCAACACCCATCCCGCGCACGTTGGCGATGACGTTGTATGGTGATCTGGACACCAGCGTGATCGACGAATTGCCGCCCGGCCGCAAACCGGTGCGCACGGTGCACCGGTACGATAGCGCCCGCAACGCCGTGTTCGGTTTCATGGAGGAGGAGATCGCCAAGGGACGGCAGGTCTATGTGGTGTACCCGCTCATCGAGGAGGGCGATCCGGAGAAGATGATGGGCGTGGAGCTGAAGGACCTGACCGATGGCTTCGAGAGCATTTCGCGGCGGTTCCCGCTTCCCACGTACGCGGTGAGCATGGTGCATGGCCGCATGGACCAGGCCACCAAGGACTATGAGATGGCGCGCTTCAAGAAGGGAGAGACCAACATACTGGTGGCCACCACCGTGATCGAGGTGGGGGTGGACGTGCCCAACGCCAGCGTGATGGTGATCGAGAATGCCGAGCGCTTCGGGCTGTCGCAGTTGCATCAGTTGCGCGGCCGGGTGGGTCGTGGTGCGGAACAGAGCTTCTGTATCCTGATGACCGGCGATAAGCTGGGGAATGACGCACGGGAGCGCATCGGCACCATGGTGCGTACCAACGATGGGTTCGAGATCGCCGAAACGGACCTCCGTTTGCGCGGGCCCGGCGACCTGATGGGCACCCAGCAGAGCGGGATCCCCGAGCTGCACATCGCCGATCTGGTGGCCGATGTGGCCGTTCTGCAACAAGCTCGGCAGGTGGCCATGCGGTTGTTGGAGAACGACCCGGCGCTTGCCGATCCGAAGAACGCCCCCATCGCGGCCGAACTCGCCGAACGCAAGCGTGGCAAGCCGCTCTGGGGCCGGATCAGCTGATCACGTGCTCAACGCGGCACGGCGGCGGATCTCGTCCGGGTCCAGCACGTGGATCAACGCCCCCCACGCGATCAGCAGTTGGGCCATGCCATAGGTGAGCATCACCGCCCATCGCGCGCTTTCCAAGGGAGAGATGAAGCGGTTGATGGCCAACAGGGTGTCGCTGGTGATGAACAGGAGCGCACCCGCAAGCACCATGAGATAGCTCCGTAGGTAGGTTCGGCCCAGGCGGAAGGCCGCCGTGGCGCCCATCAGGCCGATCGCCCCGGCATACACGCCCACGGGGATCGCGATCCCTTCATCCACCTTCGGGAAGAGCATGTCCGCGAAGAAGTACGCGTAGGCCGCCAGGACCACGGCGATCAACGCCGCGATGAGGTCGCCTCGTGAGGGGCCACCATCCATGATGTTGTGGATGAAGCCGATGCTGTAGCAGAGCTGTGCCACGAGGAAGGCCGCGAGGCCGATCAGGAAGTTGAACTGGTCCAGGTGCTGGAACATCAATGCCACATCACCCACCAGGGAGAAGAACAATCCCGCCTGGATCAGGAGCGTGAAACGGTCGCCTACCCGCCGACTCTTGGAATAGAACCAGATCGATAGAACGATCATCATCATCGGCTTGCACAAGAACACCAGGGCGTGCGAACCGATCAGCTCACCGGTGATCGCGCCCAGGCATGCCACGACGTATAAGCCCAGGCTAAAGGTCGTGTTCTTCGCGATGTCCATGGAGCAGCGAGGCGAAGGTATGAAGCGCACAACGTCCAACCCAGTACCCGTTGGGCATCCGTACCATGGTGGCCAAGGGATGGTCCTGTGCGTGCGTCGGCGGTGATCGGGCCTCAGGGCTTCTGTCCGATCACCACGAGCTCATCGGCCAGATTGGGCTTCAGTTTGATCGCCAGGTTCTTCTTCCAGAACGTGCGGTTCCACTCCGGATGGTTGTTGCGGTGTTCGGCCTTCACGATCTTGAACCCCGTGGCGGTGAACAGTTCCTTGATCTCCGGCAGGGTGTACTCCTTCACATGCATCCAGTCGTCCCAGATCTGTTGCATGCCCGTACGGTTCCATTCCTTGGCACGTTCCACGAAGATCGGGTTCTCCTTCGGGGGTACGCGCTCTGAGATGTGCTGGCCATTGAACAACTGCATCACCCGCATGTACGAACCGGCATTCACCGTGGAGAGGAACATGTAGCCTCCACTGGGCAGCGCATCGTACAGTTTGCGCATGAGGATGTACGGCGAGAACCGGAAGTGGGCGATGCAATGGGCGAGGATGAAACAGTCCACCGGTTCCTCGATCACCGAAAGGTCGCCGGTGAAGAACTCCTGCAGGTAGATCCGCACGCCGAGTTCCTTCGCCCATGTCATGTTCACCTCCTGTGCCCATGGCGCCTCCACGGCGATGGACGGCACACCGCGTGCGCGCAGCTGGCGGGAGAGCAAGCCATCTTCCCCGGGCCCCAGTTCGCAGTACATCTTCGCCTTCAAGGCAACGATGTCGTCCACGCTGTTGCGGATCCGTCGTTGTTCGTAGTCCATTTCGGTCATGGCTGGCAAAAGTAGTGGCTCCGTGCATTCCGGATGGGCGCCTTTCCTTTGTGGCTTCACTCTGATCCCGATGCGCATCTCCTGGAACTGGCTCCGACGATATATTGATACCGACCTGACCCCGCAGGAAGCGGCCGACGTGCTCACCAGCACCGGCCTGGAGACCGAGAGCGTGGAGCGCTTCGAGCCCGTTAAGGGCATGCTGGCCGGGGTGGTGGTGGGCCAGGTGATGGAGTGTGCCAAACACCCGGACGCCGATCGGCTCCACGTGTGCCAGGTGGATATCGGTACCGGCCTGCTTCACCAGATCGTATGTGGCGCGCCCAATGTGGCCAAGGGCCAGAAGGTGCTGGTGGCCACCATCGGCACCACCATCCACCTGCCCGATGGTACCAGCTTCGTGATCAAGAAAAGCAAGATCCGCGGGCAGGAGAGCCTAGGTATGATCTGTGCCGAGGATGAGCTCGGCCTTGGGCAGGGCCACAAGGGCATCATGGTGCTCGCCACCGATGCCCCGGTGGGTGAGGCTGCGGCCTCCCATCTTGGGCTGGTCAGCGATCATGTTTTGGAGATCGGCTTAACGCCCAACCGCACCGATGCCATGGGCCATGTGGGCGTGGCCCGGGACCTCCGAGCCGCACTCGTACACCGCCGTGGCTCGGCCCTCGAACTGAAGCTGCCGAACGTGGATGACTTCGCGAAGGATGGGTCTGGCGAGCCTGTGCCTGTGGCGGTGGCGGATGCATATGCCTGCCCGCGCTATGCCGGGGTCCTCCTTACCCAAGTGAAGGTGGGCCCTTCGCCCCAGTGGCTTCAGGACCACCTGAACGCCATCGGCCTGCGGCCCATCAACAACGTGGTGGACGTGACCAACTTCGTGCAGCACGAACTGGCCCAGCCGCTCCATGCCTTCGATGCGGACCAATTGCAAGGCCGACGTGTGGTGGTGCGCATGGCCACTCCGGGCGAGCCCTTCACCACCTTGGACGGGAAGGAGCGGAAGCTTGATGCGCAGGACCTGGTGATCGCCGATGCGGAGCGCCCCGTCTGCATTGCAGGGGTGTTCGGTGGGGCGGAGAGCGGGGTGAGTGAACGAACCACCTCCGTCTTCCTCGAGAGTGCCTGTTTCGAGCCCGGTACCATCCGCCGTACCGCACGCCGCCACGGGCTCAATACCGATGCTTCCTTCCGGTTCGAACGTGGGGTGGACCCGCGGATGACCGTGTACGCACTGAAACGAGCGGCACTCCTGTTGAAGGAGGTGGCCGGGGCGCACATCGCATCGGAGATCACCGACATCGATCATACGTTGAAGCACGTGCGCACCATCGCGCTCTCCTTCGCCCATTGCGATCGCCTCTCCGGGATGCACATCCCACCGGATGATGTGGTGCGGATCCTGGAACTGCTGGGTCACACCGTGATCGAGCGGAAGCCGGACCATGTCGTGGTGGAAGTGCCTCCCTACCGGGTGGATGTGCACCGCGAAGCCGACCTGGTGGAGGAGGTGCTCCGGATCCATGGCTACGATCATGTGCCTTTGCCCGAGCGTTTGATGGTGCCACCGGTGCTGCACGATGCCCTCGATGCGGGCTCACTTGCGGCCAGGCTCTCCGCTCACTTGGTGGCACGTGGTGTCCGCGAGATCATGACCCCGTCGCTGGTGAACGGGACCAAGTGCGTGGCTTCCGGGTTGGTGGGCGATCACGAGCTTGTTCGGCTGAAGAACCCCTTGAGCGCCGAACTGGATGTGTTGCGGCCGACGATGCTCTTCGGTGCGCTGTCCGCCATTGCGTACAACATCAACCGCCAGAAGAAGGAGCTGCGTTTCTTTGAACGTGGACGTACGTACCGCGCTTCCCCCAAGGGCATGGTGGAGACCGATGTGCTAGGGATCACCATCACCGGGCGGCGGTTCCGCGAGCGCTGGCGCGCCAATGACCGGCGAACGGATCCGATGGATCTGAAGGAAGAACTGGAAGCCTTGTTCGGCCGACTGGGACTGGAGCGAACGATCGAGCTGCGATCGAAAGCGCATGCCCTCTTGGACCAGGCCCACGCCATCACCATCGACGGGCGTCATGTTGGTTGGCTCGGTGAAGTGGTTCCGGCCCAGTTGAAGGCCTTCGATGTGGCCCAGCCCGTGTTCTTCGCCGAGCTGGAGGAACAGGTGCTTCTCGAAGCCTGCCGTACCCAACGCACCACCTATGCCGAGGTGAGCCGATTCCCCACGGTGCGGCGCGACCTCAGTCTTCTGCTGGAGGCCGATATGGGGTTCGACCGATTGCGTCGTACGGCCCTCGCCGCAGAACGAACGCTGCTGCGCGATGTGGACCTGTTCGATGTGTACCAAGGTGAGAAACTCGCGGCAGGCAAGAAGAGCTATGCGCTCAGTTTCATCCTGCAGAACGACGATGCCACCCTTACCGATGAGCAGGTGGACAAGGCCATGGGGCGCATCCGAAAGGCCCTGGAAGGCATCGGGGCCGAGGTGCGCGGGTAGACCCACCACGCCGTAACCGTACCGATCCTCGGTCTTGCAAGGCCAAGGGCTACATGGTCATCAGCTCCCGGACCTCCGGTTCACAGATCGCCCTCCTTTTGTCCATTGGCCAACATCAGCCTCGGAAACACCATTCACATTGTCCATCACACCGTTTTTCGGCTGTGCAAGACCGAAGGATAGCCTCGGGGTCCTTCGTTCGGGAGATCCCGAACAGGTTCTGAGGCCCGCTATTCAACAGGCTCCTCGTATCAGCCTGTGGAAGATTGGCCGCGCACCTTCGGCCATAATCGAATGTCCCGATGGTGTCACTCCTTCACGAACCGCAGGTGGGCCGGACCATCCGCGCCATGCAACCATACGATGTACACGCCGCAGGGGAGCGCGGACAGGTCGAGGTCGGTGTGGCCCCCGGTGATCGTGCCTTGTTGCAGCGTGCGTCCACGTGTGTCGCGCAGGTCGAAGTGGGTCGGTGTTGATGTGCCGGTGGTGATGGCGACCGTTCGGTGGGCGGGGTTGGGGACCAGCGAGGCTTGTGGTGAAGTGGGTGTGCCGATGGCGGTGGTGAGGTCGCAGAAGAGGTCGCGCATCCATTGCATGGCTTGAGCACTGAGGGCGGGCGGGTCGTGTACGGTGTGTGCATCGCCTTGGTGCAGCACGACCCGATACCGGCCTGGGGCGAAGCCGAGGTGTTGTACACGCGTATCGATGGCACAGGAGCCGTACAGGTAGGGGTTGTTGTCCGGAAGGCCCAGGCCGAGGCCCCAGTAGGGGCGTTGCAGGCCACAGCCCACCACGGGGTCGTTGGTCTGGTGGTAGGAGAAGAGAGCTGGATCGTTCGGCGACTCCATGTAGGCCGTGTCCATGAGCGCACCATAGAAGTTCACCACACCCATCACGTTGGCGTCATGGCCGTTCTGTTCGAGATCGCCTTGTATGTCGCCCAGGTCCGGACGTGGATAGGTGTTGAGGAAGTGCTGTACCGGGGCGATGGCGCCACAGTCCGCAGGCTTTTCCGCGCTGCGATCCAGGTAGGCGGCGTGAAGCGCGGTGATGGCGCCCGCGCTGAACCCCAGGGTGAACACCGCGCTGGTGCTGGTGCTGTCGAGCTGGTGGCGTCCTTTCAGGAAACGGATGGCTCCGCGGGCGTCCTGCTGGGCGCGGTAAATGGCACGGCGTACCTCGGAGGGGTCGTTCGCATACGGTGGGGCGAAGAGCCACGAGCCGTAGAAGCCGAGGCGATAGCTGATGGTGGCTGCGGCCCAGCCGCGTTCGGCCAGGTCCTCGGCCAGCGCGGCGAGCTCGGTGCGATGCCCGGCATGGAACCCTCCGCCGTGGATCAGCACCACCAAGGGCCGTGCGGTCTGTCCATCGCCTGCCGGCTTGTAGAGGTCGAGGTGCAGGCTGTCGGTGCCGCCGTCGAAACGTGGGGCGTTGCCGTACCAGAGGTCGTGCTCCACGTGTGTGGCGAAGAGCGAGTCGGTGAAGGGAATGGTGCAGTCCTGGCCGTGGAGGGCGGCCGCAAGCAGCAGGGCGGGCGTGGTGATCGGGCGCATCGGCGATGGCATGCGGTGGATGCGGTGGTCCTTGTTCCGGATAGGGCCTTGGCGTGGTATTTCGGCTCACCGTGCCCAACGTTCCACGGTGGCGAGGGCGTCGGCCTTGCCCTTCACGGCGATCAGCTCGGCGCCATCCTCGGGGTCGTAGTTGAGCAACCAGGTCACCAGGATGTTGCGGGCGGCCTCGGGCAGCTCGTGGATGTCGTCGGCCTCCACGGTGCGCAGGGCGGGATCCACGGGCAGGGCCACCAGCTTGTCGTCGCGCTCACCGGCGTCGAGCAGTTCGATGATGCCGATGGGTTCCACTTCCAGCACGGTGCCGCTGGGCACCGCACCGCAGAGCACGAATACGTCCAACGCATCACCATCGCCACCTTCCTCCTTGTTCATCCGGGTGCTCGGGATGAAGCCGTAGTTGGCCGGATAGGGCAGGAAGCGGATCAGGCGTGGTTGGCCGTTCCGCAGGTCGATCGGGAAGGTGTTGGTGTCGATGTCGTATTGCCGTTTCTCCACGGTGCCCGCGGGGATCTCGATCACGGCGTTGAGGATGCCTGCGCGAGGCGAGGCGACGAGCTCTTCTAGGTTGGTCATCGATGTGGCTTCTGGTGAAGGTACATCGGTGCAGCCCAGCACGATCACCAGGAACAGGGGCAGGATGCGCTTCATGCCCCCAAGATCGGCAATGTGCTCAACGCAGGCGGTACGATAGGCTGATCCAGCCACCGAACGCGCTGGATCGGCGCTGCACGTCGCCCGCGCCCAAGCTGTTGCTGAACAACCCGCGCATGGCCGGTTCCATGCCGACGGACCACGCCGCGTTGAAGCGGTAACGCAGGTAGGCGCGGGCCGTCCATCCGAAGACCACCTTGCGGTAGGCCTGGTCATCCAGCTCCGTGTAGCCATCGTCGGTGCCGTTGGGGATGCTGCCCGCGCGACCGGTGAGCAGACCCACCGTGGGGCCACCCCGCAGGCCCACGCTCCACCGACCTTGTACCAGGTGCGCATCGAGGAGCAGCGGTACTTCCAGGTAGCTCGTTCGGATCACCAGGTCGCGGGCGTTGCGTACTCGGGTGGTGGTCCTTGCGCTATCCGCACCCTGCCTTAGCACATGCACCGTGGTGTTCACGTTCACCCCTTCGTACACCACCTCGCCACCTTGTATGGTGCTGTCCGTGATCAGGAGGATGGTGGTGTCCACCGGAGCGAGGTACCAGAAGGACCATCGTTCCATGTCGGTCCGGTCGATGGCATCCACACGCAGACGGTCCGCGTACGTGCCATAGTGCAGGCCCACACCCAAACCGAAGTTGCGGCCCCTGTGCATCAGCTCCGCACCGAAGCCCGGGTCCACCAGGCGAGCGCGGTCGCCCGACCAGTCCGCGCTGTTGCCCCCGTGATAGGTGGAGCCGTTGCTGAAGGCACCGCCCAGCACGCTGATCTCCCACGGTCCATGTTCCGCGATGATCGAGGGGATGACAGGTACGGCAGGTGTGGCAAGGGTGCTGTCGTGCGGTGTGGTCGCGGCCGTGGCGATGGCCGGGTCTTGTTCGACACCGATCAACGTGTCCTCGCTTGCTGCCGAGGTCATGTGGATCATCTCCAACGGGTCCGCCGTGGTGGTGTGGTCGAGCGCTGCGGCATTGGTGGAGGATGTTGCCGCCGTGGTCAACGTTGGATCGGTGTGGTCGCCCTGGGTGGCTGGAATGCCCAGGTCGTGGACCATGATCATCGATATGGTGCTGTCCGTTGGTGCTGTGCGCGTTGGAAGAGGCGATCCGGCGTTGGCCCGTACAACGGGAACAGCGGTACTGTTGGATGGTTCGGGTGATCCGGTACGCTCTTGATCCACCGGGATGGATGTGGTGACGGTCGGTGGCGGTGCTGCGATGACGGAGGAACGTGTTGATGCGGATCGTTGCGTTGTGCTGACCGGATCCTGCACGGAGGACACGTGCTGTTCCTGGCTTTGGTGGACGGGCGGCGTGCTTGCCGATCGCGAGGTGGTGGAGGGTACCGAGGAGGATGGGGTCGATGGTCGGTCAGCTGTGTTGTGCGCATTCCGCTTCGTGGTGGCCGCGGTGCTCTCACCCGTTACGGCAACGGTATCGGCCACGGCTTCCGTGGGCTCCGGTCCACGTCGGGTCGACCAGAGCGCGGTGCTCACCACCAGCAGGGCAGCCGCACCCAGCCACCAGAAACCGCGCCGTTTGCGGCCGCGTTGCGCGGCGATGACCTGCTCGGCCTGCGACCAGTGCGCCTCCTCGAAGGGGAACGCCTGCTCCTGCAGCTTGCGCCGGGCCAGCTCGTCGAATTCGTTGTCGAGGTTCATCGGATGGCGGTCTTTGTGGTGGTCTGTCCAGTGAGCTGGGCGATGGCTTTCTGCAGCGTCTGGCGGGCGTTCGCCACATGCCATTTCGAGGTGCCTTCGCTGATGCCGAGCATCTGTGCGATCTCCTGATGTCCGAAACCATCGATGGCGAAGAGGTTGAAGACCTTGCGCGACATGTCCGGCACACGTTGCAACAGTGCGGCGAACGCATCGGCCTCCATGTGACGTAGGTAGTCGTTGACCTCGATCAACGCACCCTCGTTGAGCGGACCATCGAGTGTCTCAGTGGCCTTGCGCTGGCGTTCCTTACGGAATTCGTCGATCACCGTATTGATCATGATGCGTCGTGTCCAAAGCTCGAAGGGGACATCGGGCCGTCTTTTGTCCAGGTTGGTCAGGATCTTCAGGAAGCCTTGGTTCATGCGGGCCACGGCGTCCTGTGGGTTGCGTTCGTAACGACGGCAGATGGCCATCATCATACCGTACAAGGCGCGGTACATCTCGTACTGCGCCTTGGGCTCCTCGCGGAGACAACGGGCGATGAGGCTTTCGGGGACCATGCCGTTGTGCACGGGGTCGCCCATCGCACGATGGACGACCCCGGTGCTCAAGGTTCGGATCAGTGTTTCACGAAGCGGAAGCTCATGGACTTGGTGCCTTCACCCAGGCGCAAGGTGTACATGCCCGCAGGCAGGGTGCTTGTGGCGACCTCCACTTGGTTGGTGCCCACGGTGATCGTGGTGTTCGCGCTCAGCACCACGCGGCCGTTCATATCGATCACGTGCATCGGCAGGTGGCCGCGTTGTTCGGTATCGAAGCGGAGGTTCAATGTTCCGCTCACCGGGTTGGGCCATTGCCGGATGTCGGTGAAGGCGGGTCGAGGTTCCATGCCGGTGGGCAATTGGTTCATCACTCGAATGGTGAAGCCTGCGCGGGCCCCGCCACCCACCGGTGCCATGCCACCGGACAGGCCATTGCCATCGATGCTCACCGTGTCGCAACTGGTGCTGGTGCAGCCCATGGCATCGGTCATGGTGAGGCACAGCAGGTACGGGCCGCTTTCGGCATAGACGTGCGTGGGGAAGGGGTCGGTGCTGGTCGTGCCATCACCGAAACTCCACAGGAACTGGAAGGGGCTGGTGCCGGTGCTCAGGTTCCAGACCCAGAGCTCGTAAGGAATGGGCGTCACGCTGCCGTTCAGGCTATCGCCCTCGTACGCTTGGATCACCCAGAAGCCAGCCTGGCAATCGATCGGCTCGGTGATGCATTCGCAACTCGCGCTCCACGTACCGGTGATGCCGGTGGCGGGGTCGGTGCACGGTGTTCCTTGTACGTTGGGTCCGTTGGGGATCTGCAGGCAGTCGAAGTAGATCGGGTTGGTGACGATCCATCCGTTGTCATCGAACCACGCCGAGTCGCATGCCGTGTTGGTGCAGCCATTGGCAGCGGTGATCGTTGCGCAGAAGTAGAGTCTGCCCGAGGTGTTCGTGGTATAGGTGGTGGAGGTGCCATTCGTCCAGGTTCCGTCCGGAAGGCTCCATTCCACGAGCATAGGCGCGGTGCCGGAGGAACAACTGGTCAGGTCCACGGACCAGGGGGTCGGTCCGCCAGCACCTTGTGTTTGGCTGATCGCGACACAGGCTTGGCAATCGTTCGGCACATCGTAGCTCACGTTGCCCTCTTCGTCCACATAGACCACCTGACAGAGGACATCCATGCAGCCTTCTGCATCCGTGATGTTCAGGCACACGGTGTACTGACCGATCCCCGGGAACACGTGCTCGACCCCATCGCCTTGCACGCCGCCGCCACCAGGGCCGGAGAAATCCCACAGGTAGGTATAGGGACCAACTCCACCTGTACTACAGCTCGTGAAGGTCGCTGTGTTCGGTGCTGTTTGGGCCATGTTGAAGCAAGCCGCGCAGGAGGCTGTGTTCCCGATGCACTCGCAGTTCGGGCTCCAGGTGCCGGGCGTGCCGAGGAAGGTGGTACAGGCGGTACCGGGTTGGGCACTGCCGCCGGGTATGCCGAGGCAGTCGGGGTTGGAGGTGCCGCAGTTGAACACCACGGACACCATGATGGAGTCTGATACCGGTTCCGCCTGGTAGAACACGGTGTCCCTTTGCATGATCCCGAGGCACGGAACGCTGATGATAAAGCCACCGGTAGGGTTGGCCAGGTCCAGCGTGGTACTGAAACCGCAGTCCGGTGGAAGCACAGGAACATGGATATCCAAGGCCGGATCGGTGCCGGGCAGGGTCACGATGCTCACGACGGAGTTGCCCGTGCAGCCGCTCACCTGGCCATTGATGGTGACAGTGTATGGTTGTTGGGCCTGGGTGGACATGCCGACGGACAGCATTAGGCCAAGGCCTAGGGATCGGATCAAGTGATTCATGGGAAGCGTGTGTTTCGTGGTTCATACCCAAACACGCAGGCCATGATCCCGAGGTTGGGTACGAGTGTAGAAAATTAGGCCATCCCGCGCCGGACCGCCGTGCTTCAGCCGATCGACCGGTCGATCAGACCCGCATCCGCCTCATTGGGCAGGGTCACCTTCAGCAAGGGCGTGCGCTTCATCTCCTGCTCGATGCTCCACACGGCGTTGGGGTTGCGGGCCCAGGCGCGGCGCGCGATGCCGTTGTTCACGTCCCAGTGCAGCATGGCCTTCAGGCGGCGGTCACTGTCCGCACTGCCGTCGAGCACCATGCCGAAGCCGCCGTTGATCACCTCGCCCCAGCCCACGCCACCGCCGTTGTGCAAGCTGATCCACGTGGCACCGCGGAACCCATCGCCCACGAAGTTGTGTACGGCCATGTCGGCGGTGAAGCGGCTGCCGTCGCGGATGTTGCTCGTCTCGCGGTACGGGCTGTCCGTTCCGCTCACGTCGTGGTGGTCGCGGCCCAGTACGACCGGCGCCGTGATGGCACCCTGCTTGATCGCGGCGTTGAAGGCCTCGGCGATGCGGATGCGCCCTTCACTGTCAGCGTACAGGATGCGCGCCTGACTTCCCACCACCAATTTGTTCTGCTGGGCGCTGCGGATCCAATGCAGGTTGTCGGCGATCTGTTGGTGGATGTTCTCCGGCGCTTCGTTCAGCATGGCCTCGAGCACATCCCCGGCGATGCGGTCCGTGGTAGCCAGGTCCTTGGGGTCGCCACTCGTGCATACCCAACGGAATGGACCGAAGCCGTGGTCGAAGCACATCGGCCCCATGATGTCCTCCACATAACTGGGATACCTGAACTCTTCGCCGTTCCTGCCGCCGATGTCGGCACCGGCACGTTTCGCTTCCAAGAGGAAGGCATTGCCGTAGTCGAAGAAGTACATGCCCTTTTCCGCGAGGGTGTTCACGGCCTTCACATGGCGGCGCAGTGTGTCCTGCACGCGCTGTTTGAACGCCTCGGGGTCCTTCACCATGAGCGCATTGCTTTCCTCGTAGCTCAGGCCCACGGGGTAGTAGCCACCGGCCCAGGGATTGTGCAAGCTGGTCTGGTCACTGCCCAAGTCCACATGGATGTTGCGCGCGGCGAGGCGCTCCCACAGGTCCACGATGTTGCCGACGTAGGCGATGCTGTGCGCTTCGCCCTTCTTCTGCCAGGCCAGTGCGGTGTCAATGCAGGTGTCCACATCGGTGGTCAGCTCATCCACCCAGCCCTGCGCATGGCGCTTGTGCGCAGCGGTGGCGTTCACTTCGGCGCAGATCGTCACCACGCCCGCGATGTTGCCCGCCTTGGGTTGCGCGCCGCTCATGCCGCCCAGCCCGGCGGTGACGAAGAGCTTGCCCTTCGCGCCGGGCTCCTTCAGCATGCGCGAGGCGTTCAGTACCGTGATGGTGGTACCGTGCACGATGCCCTGCGGACCGATGTACATGTAGCTGCCGGCCGTCATCTGGCCGTATTGCGAAACGCCCAATGCGTTCATGCGCTCCCAGTCATCGGGCTGGCTGTAGTTGGGGATCACCATGCCGTTGGTGACCACCACGCGCGGCGCGTCCTTGTGGCTGGGGAAGAGGCCGAGCGGATGGCCGCTGTACATCACCAGCGTCTGCTCCTCGGTCATCTCGCTCAGGTACTTCATGCAGAGCCGGTACTGCGCCCAATTCTGAAAGACCGCGCCGTTACCGCCGTAGGTGATCAATTCGTGCGGGTGCTGCGCCACGGCCGGGTCCAGGTTGTTCTGGATCATCAGCATGATGGCGGCGGCCTGCCTGCACTTCGCGGGGTAGTGATCGATCGGCCGCGCATGCATCGGATGCTCCGGGCGTAAACGGTACATGTAGATGCGGCCGAAGTCCTTCAACTCTTGCGTGAACTCGGGAGCGAGGGTGGCGTGGTGCTTCGGGTGGAAGTAGCGCAGTGCGTTGCGCAGGGCGAGCTTCTTCTCCTCGCCCGTGAGGATGTCCTTGCGCTTGGGGGCGTGGCTCACGGAAGCATCCAATGGTCGCGCGGGCTGAAGAACATCGGGAATGCCTTCGCGGATGGTCTGTTGGAAGGCTTGAACGTCCATGTCGATGGCTGTGGGCATGGTGCGAAGTTCGTGAACAAGCGCTGGATGGGCGCTGCTCCCGCACGGCCAGTCGGCTCACCAGGCGTACACCACGTGGCCGTACACGTTGCGGCCCATGCTGGGAATGCCGAACCAGTCGGCGAAGGTGGTGTAGTACTGGTCCAGTATGTTATTGATACCCAAATTGACGCTGATCCGCTGTTCGCCGAGGACGAACGAGCGGGATACGGCGATGTCGCCGAACAGGTAACCGGGTTTGCGGGTCTCACCGAATTCGGGGGCGGGGCGGTTCGCGGTGCTGGTTTCCACGGTGGCTTCCGCAGCGAAGGGTTTGCCGGTGTAGCGCAACGTGGTACGCAGCCTCAGGGGTTGGATCAACGGTAGGCGGGTGCCGTCACTGCCCTGACCATAGCGCCAAGAGGCATCGGCCTTCAGTTCCCAGGGTTCGGCGATCCGGTAGCCCACCTTCATACCCGTGTTCAGCACCGTGGCGTATGGCAGGTGCTCGTACACCTTCACGCCGGAAGCCGTGATGTTCATGGCCATGAGCCCAGGCTGCGGCCGACCGATGATGTAGCGTTGGATATGGAACAGCGTGCCCCTCCATTCGAGGTTCAACCGCTCGCGTGTGTAGGTGCCGGAAAGCTCCAGGCAGAACGAGCTTTCGTTGCGCAGACGTGGGTCGCCGACATAGTCGAAGTTGTCGTTCGCGTTCAACAGGTAGAACCCGTACCCTTCGGAGACGGATGGCGCACGTTCGCTGTAGCCGATGCCGATGCGGTGTACGGATCGTTGGCGGTAGTGGGCGAGCATGGCGCCTGCATTGGGTAGCCAACGGAGCGTGCTGGTGGGCAGGGCGGCGTGGAAGAGCTCCAGCGAGCGACGGCCGAATTCGCTGCCGATGGTGTTCCGGTGGATCCCCACCCCGGCGTGCACCGTAAGGGCCATCTTGTGGTTGAGGAGGATACGGTCTTCGCCGCTAAGGCCGTTGTACACGGTGCGCACATCGGGCCAGGTGAGCATGAACATGGCGGGCTCGGCCGGGTTCTCGGGGTACATGGTCATCTCGGCCCGCGACCTGTTGCGGTGTCCGGACAACGTGGCCTTGAACCGATGTTTGCCCTTTGCCGCGTGCAGTTTGGTGTAGTAGCCCTCGGTGGTGCTCCAACCCGGCATGTCCATCCGGATGGGTACGTCCGGCCGCTGGCTGTCGTCCATCACGTGGGTGATGGTGTTGCGGTACACCTTCGTTTCCCACAGGCTCACCGGACCATTGCGCGGCTCATGACGGTGTTGGACCGAGCCGATCAGCGCTTGTGCGAGGGATACGTCCATCGGAAGCCCTGGATAGCCCACGTCCGTGGCTTTGTCGAAGATGAGGGAGGCCTCCACCTGGTTCCTTTCGTCGAGCCTGGCTCCGGCGATGGCGGAGAGGTTGTACTTGGTGTACTGCGAATAGAGCACTTCGGGTGATGCTCCGGGGCGGTGGCCTGCGCGGTAGTTGTCCGCTTTTCGGTAGGTGAAGTCCACATCGCTGTAGAACGAACGGTCGCCGTAGTTCAGGGCGCCACCGAGGATGCGTTGGCCATTGTTGGTCTCGTATCCCGCCGAGGCGGTGCCACCTACGGTGCGTTGGGCCTTGAACCCCGAGCGTCGCCGTTCCAGGTCGATGGAACCCGCGATGGTGCCGCCGTGTTCACCGCCCGATGCTCCGCTCTTGACCTGCGCACTGGAGAGGTTCGAGGTCTCCACGTACGAGGTCACCGGATCCATCTTGTCCGTGCACGCGCCATAGATGCGCATGCCATCCACCGTGATCACACTGCGTTCGGTGGCCATGCCGTTGAGCATGGGTTCCCACGCGTAACTGCCCCGCCGGATCATGTTCACCGTGTTCGATCCGGCCAGGTAGCTGTCCAAGGAGCCCAACGGACGGTCGGTGTGGCCCTGGCTACTGGTCGCTTGGCCTACGATCACCACCTCCTTGAGCTCCTGCGCGCCGATCGTGTCCACTTTCGCCACCGACGCACCGCGCGGCGCCTCCTGCCCGAACACGGCCAAGGCCATGGTGGTCAGGGCCAGGCTGAAGGTGGTGCGGTATGGGGCCTGTGGTCTCATCTGATGGTTCGATGCCGAGCCACGTCGAGCATCGCCATGGGTCAGAAGTTCACCTTGAAGTGGACGCTGCTGCCCTCGTTGCCGGTGGTGACCGGTTCTCCACACAATACCGAGCCATTCTGCTCCACTACCAGGTTGATCTTCCAATAGCCGGTCATGGAGAAGCCTACGGCGCCGTGGTAGAAGCCATCGGTGCCCTGTGTCAAGTCCACGTTGCCGGGCGCGCCGTGGTTGCCCATGCCCGGCATGCGGGGGTCCACCCGGATGGTGTATCCGTCCACCACGGGGAACTCCATGCTGCTCACCCGTTTATACAAGCCGACCACCATGGTGTTGATCCCGGTGGTGGGAGCACTCGGCTGGATCATGGCCAACAGGTAGGTGGTGCCGTCCGTGCCCACGGCCGAGGTGTACCGTTTGTGGAATTCGCCCTCGGAGGTCGTGACGTTCACGGGAAGATCGACCTGGCGTGCACCATGGCCGGTGTCGTACGTAACGGTGATGACCCAGGTGCCCATGGCGCTGCTGGCCATGTTGAACACCACATGCCCCTGGTAGCCGACCGGACCGCTGGTGGTGGCGGTGAGCGCCGAGTACGGGCAACTGTGCTGGTGGGTGTTGCCGCCCATCTCCATCGTCATCAGCGGGAGCCAGCTCACGGTCGCGTTGCTCACGGCGTTGCCCTGGCCGTCCTTGATGCGGAGTTGTAGGTCGTTGTATCCCACATCCAGCGTGCCGCTGGCGCTGAGGAGTTCCAGGGTGTACCCGGCGTCGGTGGCCGACTGGACCACTTGCATGCCGGAAGGGGTGGGTGAGGTGGGCGTGGGTTCGGTGGTCTCTTCCTTCTTACAGGCAACGAGTGCCAGCAGGCCCAGGGAGAGGATCAGCGGACGGTGTTCGGAGCGCATCGTGTGGTGGGACTTGGCTTGCACAAAGGTTCCCCCATGGCTTAGGTGCGGCACTGAGGAATGTCAGGGATACCGGAAAATTCAGGACACCCCTGTCCTTGATCGGTAAGCCGATCCGGCCGTGCGAAGGGCTGGTCGCGCCGGTGACCATGGTCCATGGTGCACGATCCGTGCGCCACCGGTGCCAGCGTTGCTCTACGCCCTCCACATGGAGGCAGTGGAGATGGCCCGGTCGGTCAGTGGGTGAACGGACCGCGCGGATACAGGTCCGCATCGATCCCCAGCGCACACCTGAAGTGCCCCTTCGGACAAGCCTTGTAGCCATGTAGCCCGCACGGGCGGCAGTCGAGCTTCTCGGCGGTCTCCACCACACGACCGTTCGCACGCAACGGTCCGAAGCCGAATGCGGGTACGGTGCTGCAGAACACCGCCGTTACCGGTGCGTCCATGGCGCTGGCGATGTGCAGCGGCGCGCTGTCGTTCACGTAGTTCATCGTGGCGCCCTGCATCAACGCCGCGGATCCCAACAGGCCGAGATCTCCGGTCAGCTGTACGCCCCGCCCGGTGGCACCGATGATCGCGTTGCACAGGTCGAGGTCGCCGGGTGCGCCGATCAGGAACACCTGCACGTCCGCTGGCAGGTGCGCGATCAGTTCCTCCCACTTCTCGCGCGGCCATTGTTTGGTGTACCACACCGATGCCGGCGCGATGCATACATAGCGGGTGAAGCCTTGCATACCATCCTGTTCGGCCTGCTCTGCCTGTCGTATCGCGGCTACTGTCGGATACAGCCTGGGCAGTGGCCGCGTGCCGTCGGTCAAATGTTCGATCAAGGCGTTCAGGCGATCCACTTCGTGTCGGCCATCACCGATGATGTGCTTCACCCTGCGCGAGAACAGGAAGCTCAACGGGTTCTTGTCGTAACCGACCCTTTCCTTCCCCCGCGCCAGTACCGTCATCAGCCCCGTGCTGAAGAAGCGTTGTGCGTTGATGATGTGATCGTAGCGGGTCTTCCGCAGTACGCCGATCAACTTGAAGAGCGCTTTGGTCTTGCCCTCGCGTTTGTTCCAAACATGCAGCGTATGGATGAACGGATGGTCGATGAACAAGCCATCGTTCCCCTTGCGTACCACCAGATCGATCCGGGCGTCGGGGTAGTGGGCGTGCAGCTTTTCCAGGATGCTGGTCACCAGTACGGCGTCGCCGAGAAAGGCGGTCTGTATGACGAGGAACCGTTTCACTCTTCCGTAAGGGTGATCAGCACCTTGTCGATCCGGTGTCCGTCCATGTCCAGCACTTCACCATGGAAGCGGGTGTCGGTGATGCGGTCGCCGGGGGAGGGGATGTGGTCCAGTTTGCTGAGGAAGTAACCCGCCACCGTGGTGTAGCTCGTGCTTTCTTCGTCCATCACCTCCGTTCCCATGTGCGCGTTGAGGTCGCCGATGAGCACCTGGCCACCCACCAGGTAGCTGCCATCCTCGCGCTTCACGATCTCCGGTGTGCTGTCCTCGTCCTCTTCGGGCAGGTCGCCCACGATGGCTTCGGTGAGGTCGTGCAGGGTCACGAGCCCTTCGAAGCCGCCATGTTCGTCGACCACCACGGCCACGTATCGCTTGTTCTTCTTGAAGAGCTTCAGGATGGCGAAGGCGCCCGCGCTCTCGGGGACGATGATCGCCGGATGCACCACATCGGAGAGCACGAAGCCCGGATCGTTGCACCGTTCCAGCAGGTCGCGTATGTCCAGGGTGCCTTCGACCTCTTCCATGGTGCCGCGGCACACCGGGTATTTGGACCGGTAGCTGTCCTTCACCTGTGCGATGATGGTGTCCAACGGTTCGGTGCTGTCGATCCACTCCACCTCACTGCGGTGGGTCATCAGCGTTTTCGCGACGTGCTCGCTGAAGCGGAAGAGGTTCTGGTGTGCTTCGGACTCCTGCCGGTCCAGCACGCCCTGGGTGTTCGCCGTGCGAATGATGGCGCGAAGCTCTTCTTCGCTGAGCCGGTCGCTGCGGCCCTCCTTCACCGGTATGAATTTCATGAGCACCGTGGTGCTGACCGAAAGCAGCTTCACGATCGGGAAGGTGATGGTGGCGAAGGCCCGGATGATCGGTGCGCTGAACAGGGCGATGGATTCAGGGTTGGCCATGGCCAACGACTTGGGCACCAGTTCGCCCACCACGATGGTGAAGTACGTGATGCCGCTGATGACCACGGCCAAGGCGACGTTGTGCGCGTATGGGGCCATGCCGGGCCACTGTTCGAGCACGACCTTCAGGTCGTCCGTCAGCGCCGCTCCACCGTAGGCACCGCTCACGATGCCGATCAGGGTGATGCCCACCTGCACCGAACTGAGGAAGCCTTCCGGATCGGCAAGGAGCTTGAGGATCGTTCGCGCCCGTGTGCTGCCTTTGTCCGCCAAGGCTTGGATCCGTGTGGGCTTCACGCTCACCAAGGCGATCTCACTCAGCGAGAAGAAGCCATTGACGAGGGTGAGAAGGATGATGACGAGGATCTCCATGCCGGTGCCGGGAACGACAAATGTCGCGTTTGGATGTAGAATGCACGGTGCGGTGGGTTGAACGGCGTCCCGCAGCCAAGGTCATCGCACGGGGCCGATGATCCGGTGGCAACGCCATCGTTGGTCGCCCGGCATCACCCCGATCGGCGACCGCGGTCAGACCGCCACGTTGTGTTCGCGCAGGGCGTCGTTCAACGAGGTCTTGCGGTCGGTGCTCTCCTTCCGCTGGCCGATGATCAGTGCGCAGGGTACCCCGTATTCCCCGGCGGGGAACTGCTTCGGCACGGTGCCGGGGATCACCACCGACCGCGGCGGAACATGACCCCTCATCTCCTTGGCTTCGTTGCCGGTGATGTCGATGATGCGCGTGCTGGCGGTGAGCACCACGTTGGCACCCAGCACGGCCTCGGCACCCACATGCACGCCCTCCACCACGATGGCCCGGCTTCCGATGAAGCAGCCATCCTCGATGATTACGGGTGCGGCCTGCACGGGTTCCAGCACACCGCCGATGCCCACGCCGCCGCTCAGATGCACGTGCTTGCCGATCTGGGCGCAACTGCCCACCGTGGCCCAGGTATCCACCATGGTGCCCTCGTCCACATAGGCGCCGATGTTCACGTAACTGGGCATGAGGATGGTGCCCGGGGCGAGGTAGGCGCCGTAGCGGGCCACGGCGTGGGGTACCACGCGTACGCCGAGCGCTGCGTATCCGCGCTTCAGTTCCATCTTGTCGTGGAACTCCAGGGGGCCGGCCTCCAGTGTGCGCATGCCCCGCGTGGGGAAGTACAGGATCACCGCCTTCTTCACCCAATCGTTAACGGTCCAGGTGTGGCCCGCCACAGGTGGGTCCGCAACACGCAGTTCGCCTTTGTCCAACAGGGCGATGGTGTGCTCGATGGCTTCCACCACGTGTTTGTCCTTCAACAGGGCACGGTCGTCCCACGCTCTTTCGATCTCTTGCCGCATGCGTTCCTTGATCCGGAAGTATGGCTCCGAATGCCGTGCAAAGGTGCTTCGTTGCAACGGAACGGCCACAGGCATGCCCAACGCGCGAACGCCAAGACCGCACGATGCCCTACCGGCGGTCTTGGATGGGCCGGTAGAAGAAGTGGGGCATCGGGGCCTTGGCGCTTTCGGGGGTGTCGGTCAGATCATCAGGAAACGTCGTTGCCGGCCATTTCCATCACCCCCTGCATCCAGCGCGCATCGGCGAGCATCGACCGCAAAAGGCCCACCTCGCGGTGGTTCAATACCAGCTTCATGCTGCCATCGCCGATGTCATGGATGAAGCACTTGGTTCGCGGGTCCACACCATCGCCACCGTAGCGCAGGTCCGCTTCCAGCTCGCTCAGCAGTTGGTCGTACAGGTCATCGTGTACCTGGAATAGCGAGGTTCCGAAGGCCACATGATATCGACCGCAGGAGTGACAGTGCCCGACGTAGCCGTTGGCGCCGTGGTGCAGGATGTTCATGGATCCGTGTGTACGCATGATGTCGGTTTCGATGGGCAAAGCACCGGCCGATCCGGAAGGCCGTCAATCCCCGGATCGAGGGATGGAGTGAACCCATGACAGGAGTGTGACAATGCCGTGGATCCGGAGATATGCGCCCATCCCTGTGAAGTACCTGCGTCCAGGCACCGCCCAAAGTCGTTGCTTTGCGCAATGCCTCGTGTAGTCGCCATCGATCACGGTGCCAAGCGTACCGGTCTGGCCGTTACCGACCCGTTGCGGATCATCGCCACCGCGCTGGATACCGTGGAGACCAAGGAGCTGCTCCCTTATCTGCTGGCGTATTGCGCCAAAGAGGAGGTGGATGGCTTCGTGATCGGGCTGCCCACCGACCTACTTGGCCGCCCCACCGACGCCACGCCCGGCGTACGAGCCTTCGTCGAGGTGCTGCAGAAAGCCTTCCCGCGGCAGTGGGTGGAGACCGTGGACGAGCGATTCACCAGTCGCATGGCACAACAAGCGCTCCTGGCCAGCGGAAAGGGAAGGATGGCCCGGCGCGACAAGGGGCAGCTGGACCGCATCAGCGCTACCATTCTGCTCCAAGGGTGGATGCAGGCGAAGGAAAGAGGCCAGAACACCTTTCCATAGAGGGTGCCTCGAAGAACCTCGAACGGATGGCGCGCGCCGCTATCATTCGTCCAGACGAGGCGCTCCGAAGAGAGGATACGGGATCGAAGTATCCGATCTGAGGAGCAACAAAGTATGGGCGAATATGAGCAAGCGATGACCGCTGTGCTTCTTTCTCATGAACGCCGCCGGAACGAGGTTCTTCGAGGTACCCAAGAGGCTGTCGGGCTTCTCGTTGGTCCTTCTCACCGGCGTTCCACCGTCGGAAACCTCGCTGATCACCGATATGCCGGTGCAAGTCGGAGGGCGCGCGTGCTGGGCCGTTCAGCCCGTGACTCCCTAACTTCGCGGCGACGATCATGATCCTCCCCATTCGCGCATACGGTGATCCGGTCCTCAAGAAGGAGACCAAGGACATCGAACCCGGCCACGCCGGCCTTAAAGAATTGATCGCTGACATGTACGAGACCATGTACGCCGCCAATGGTGTTGGCCTTGCGGCGCCACAGGTGGGCTTGGGCATCCGGCTGTTCGTGGTGGATACCCACGCTGGCGCCGATAGCGACGACCCCGATGCCGAGAAGGCACCCGAGGACGCCGATGCGGAACCCCGCCTGAAGAAGGCTTTCATCAATCCTTACATCGTGGAAGAGGAAGGTGATGAGTGGGGCTTCGAGGAGGGCTGCCTCAGCATCCCCAACATCCGCGAGGAGGTGAAACGCCAACCGAAATTGGTGCTCCAGTACATGGATGAGGAGTTCCGTGAGCACGAGGAGGAGTTCGAGGGGTTCGCCGCACGTGTGATCCAGCATGAACACGATCACCTGGATGGCGTGCTCTTCATCGACCACCTCTCCGCCTTGCGGAAGCGGATGCTCCAGGGCAAACTGCGCGATATCTCCCAAGGTCGTACCGATGCCAAGTACAAAATGCGGTTCCACACCGGGAAATGATCAACATGATGACGAAGAAGTTCTTGTGGGCCATTCCGGTGGCGTTGCTGCTGCTCGGCTGTGGTGACACGAACAAGCAGGACACTCCTGCGGATGCTCAAGCACGCATCCGGGCCATGGAGGATTCGGTGTTCCAGACCCTCTCCTTCGACCGCCGCAAAGCGCTGGCCTTGATCGATGTCTACAAGGCCTACGCCACGGCCAATCCGCAGGACACCATGTCGGCCGAGTACCTCTTCCGCGCCGCCAATGTGGCCAAAAGCCTACATGACGGTGAGCAGAGCATCAAGCTCTATGATCGTATCGCACGCGAGTTCCCCAGTTGGAGGCGGTTGCCCGATGTGCTCTACCTCAAGGCCTTCACCATCGATAGCGAACTGGGCAACAAGGGAGATGCGGAAATGGCCTACCGCGCCGTGATCGAAGCCTATCCATCGCATCCATTCGCCAAGGACGCCTACCAGATGATCCAGAACCTCCAGTATACCGACGAGGAGTTGATCCGGATCTTCCAGGCCCGGCAGGATAGCCTCGATGCCGCACAAGCCGCCAATACCCAGCCCGTACCTTGAACATCGCATTGAACGTCGCTGCTGCAGCGGCCTTGACAGCTGCGGACTACCGCGCCCTCTTCGAACGCATCGTGGCCAGTGGTGAGCCCTATGGTCCACCCGGCGGTGGCTATGGTGCGGACTACACCAAGCTGAACTTGGCGCGCACCCGCCGCATCGAGAAGACGCTCGTGGTCCTGCCCGAAGTGAAGAAGGCCATGGAGCAGGCCGTACCACAGACCTGGTTGGTGATCACCGAGCCCTGGTGTGGTGATAGCGCACAATGCCTGCCGGTACTGCTGCACCTGGCCCCGCTCGCGCCCGCGATCAACGTGCGGATCGCCCTGCGCGACCAGGATACCGCCCTGATCGACGCCTTCCTGACCAACGGGGCACGCAGTATCCCTAAACTCGTGGCCTTCGATCCCACCACCGAGCGGGTGCTTTTCACCTGGGGGCCGCGCCCTCAACAGGCACACGACCTGGTGATGGCCAACAAGGCCAAGCCCGAGGCTGAGCAACTTTCCAAGGACGACCTGGCCGAGGCCCTGCACCGCTGGTACCACGAGAACGCCGGGGTGGCCATACAACAAGAAGTGGCCGAACTGGTGGGTGCTCGTTGACCGAGCAGGCTTGGGTGAAATGGCCTATCCCGAGGCATCTGCGGATCAACCGCGTGCCTTGCGCACCGCTTCGTGGCCGTAGGGGCAATGCCGACAGCGGTTGCCACAGCAGTAGCCCCGCCGTAACAGGTATTGTTCCGTGAACACCACATAGCCTTCCGGGGTGAAGTAGAAATCGCCGTGGAGGTACCCGGTATCGTACAACCGCTGACAACGCGGATCGTTCGGGTCCGGAAGGGTATAGGTCGGCGCCATCGGGCGCTAAGGTGGCCATCCGGTGCGTTATTTCCACAATGGGCGGTGCGTTATTGGTGCTTGGCGTTGGTCACGGCCGGTCGCGCGTGCCGGTAGCTTCGTACCATCCCGTGGTCCGCTTACCAGGCCCGTGGGTAAGTCGCATGCTTCAGAGGATCATTCTCCCGCTCGGCGTGGTGTTCGCCACGGCCCTTTCCGCGCAGGGCCAGCCACCGGGCCAACGCTTCACGGCCGAGGAATACATCAGCGAGTGGAAGGAAGTGGCCACCCGCAAGATGAAGGAACATGGCATTCCCGCCAGCATCACCCTGGCCCAGGGGCTGTTGGAGAGCGGTAACGGCAACAGCGAACTGGCGCGGAAAAGCAACAACCACTTCGGCATCAAGTGCACCCCCGACTGGACCGGTGGGCGCACCTACCACGATGACGACAAGAAGGATGATTGCTTCCGGGTGTACAAGGATGCGGCACAGAGCTACGAGGACCACGCCAAGTTCCTGCAACGGCCGCGGTATGCCGCCTTGTTCGAGCTGAAGCCAACGGACTATGAGGGCTGGGCCAAGGGCCTGAAGAAGGCCGGTTACGCCACGGACCCCAACTATCCCTCCAAGTTGATCGGCCTGATCGAACGGTATGAGCTGCACAAGCTCGACAAAGGGATCGATGTTACCTACAAGCCTAGGACAGGACCCGCCAACGCGAGCAAGCCGAGCACGACCAAACCCGCGGCCAACAAGCCTACACGGAACCGCCGTTCCGACGATGTGGTGGAATACCACATGGGACGTACGGTGGACAGTTTCGAAGGACGGATCAAGTACGTGACCACCAAAGAGGGCGACGACTTCCGCAAGCTCGCCACCGAGCTGGAGATGACCCACGGTATGCTGGCGCGGTGGAACGACATGGATAAGAACGCGAAGCTTGCTCCAGGCCAGCGGATCTACATCCAGCCGAAGCGCAACGCCTCGAAGAGTTCCAGTACGCACGTGGCCGAAGGTGGCGAGACCTTGTGGGAGGTGAGCCAGCGCTACGGGGTGAAGTTGAGCCGACTGGCCAAGTACAATGGCCTTGCGGAGGAGGCGCGGCTCGAAGCGGGCCAAAGGATCCTGCTGCGGAAATCCAAGCGGTAGACTTCTCGAACTTCAAGCGGTAGGCGGCGCCGTTGATGGCCCGCTGTGCACAGGCCATTCGAAGGTCCCTTACGGTCCGGTATTCGACTCAAGAAGGTGGCCGGTGTGGCTCCCCTACTTGGCCCTGTGTCGTGCCCGGGAACGCCGGGGGGCGGCTGTTGCCTACCGCAGAGGCCGTGCCGTGGGTATGGTCATCGTAGTGTGGATCGAATATCATTTGGACATCCAATACCAGCCGATCTGCTTGCTCTTTTTCCCCATGCCTTCTCCGAGAGACCTATTCCGAAGGCCCGGCCCTCGGTAGCTTCGCTCCCTACGGTCTACGCCTTCGACGTTGTAACAGGCCTCTCGTATCGGCCTGTGAAAGATCGGCCGCACATCATTGCTGTCCGGTTAAAAGTCGAACAAAATCAACTGGTTCGGGAGGTTGGCGGGTTCTGCTGCTGATCGATCCTTCTGAAAGGCCTGCTGGATGGGCATTTTCTCGAAGGGCATGACCGAGCAGATCTGTAGAATTG
>CAUJED010000138.1:0-7599 GCA_963169535.1 Bacteroidota bacterium
ACTTGACCAGCTGGAACTTCGCGGTCTTCAAGAACCGCTTCCGCGCAGGCCACGCGTTCCCCGACAGCCTCATGCCCTGGGCCAACTTCGCACGCATGAGCGCGGATGACCTCAAGGCCATCTGGAACTACCTGCGCTCACTGCCACCGATCCCGCATGCGACCGGTCCATTGCACGCGCCGGTATAGGATGACTGACCGAGGACCTTCGGTTCCCGGTTGGATGCGTGTGGTCGGTGCCATTCATGCTTCTGCACGCAGGCCAGCCTGTGCGAAGCGGTCGGCCAAGGTGTCCATGTAGCCAACCCGACACACGGACTACTCAGCGACGGCGTGTCTCCGATGCCCGTTCTGTCCGATCACCGCGTTTCGATCAACACCTCATCCGCGAAGATCCACGTGCTGCCACCCTTGCCGGGGTGCCAGTCGGGGCAGGGGCCAGGGTTCTTCGCCACGATGCTGATGTAGCGGGCCTTCTTCCCCAGCGCTTCGGTCCACAGTTCGGTGGCGATGCCGCCCTCGGCCTTCGGATCCACCGTGTGGGTGATGGTGCGGCTGCTCCACTGGCGCTTGTTGGTGCTCCACGCCACGGTCACTTCCGAGGGGAGGAAGATCCAGCTCTTCTGGTCCTGCAACAGGCCTAAGCCGATGCGGTCCACCGTTTTCACCGCGCCGAGGTCCACCGTGGCCACCAGGTCCTGCCCTTGGTAGCCCTGCCATTGGCCGGTGCGGAAATCGTTGCCGCCGCGCAGGCCATCCACCAAGGCGTTGGCACCACCGGCGCTGTACTGGTTGGCGTAGACGCTTTCCAGCGTGATGGTGCGTGCTCCATCGGTCTTGGTGAAACGCCCGGTCACCGGCCCGTACACCTCGCTCCAGTTCACCTTCACTTCGGCGGTGGCGTCGATGGTGAAGGGTGCGTTCATCGGACAGTCGCGGGTGCCGCTGGCATCGGTGATGGTGCAGGTGCCACGTCCTTCCACGGAGATCTCCAGGACATCGGTGAATGCTGCGGAGGCCGCATGGATCAGCGGTGCGCCAGGCCTTAGCCCGGAGGGATCCACATAGGCTCCGTCCAGTACGTTCATGGTGGTCGTCGGTGAGAAGTGTCTCCGAGGTGAACGATCGGGGGCGAAGAGGCGTTCACCGCCCGTCATCAACTCATGGTGCCCGATCTGCGTTGGAGTGCGCCCCTTGAGCGCGATCGTGTCCCGGGGTATGTCCCGCTTCCATTCCGCATCATCGGTCACGCGCATGGTCCAGGTCTTCCCGTTCGGGAGGTGGATCGTGGACCGCTCGAACAACGGATACCCGATGTCGTATCCGCTATCGATACCGGGGGAGATGGGGTAGAAGCCCAACGCGCTCATCACGTACCAGGCGCTCATCTGACCACAATCCTCGTTCCCGCTCAGGCCATCGGGCGCGTCGTGGTACAGCTCGTTCATGATGCGCGCCACCAGGGTGCGGGTCTTGTCGGGCCTGCCCACGCGGTTGTACAGGTAGGCCATGTGGTGGCTCGGTTCGTTGCCATGGGCGTACTGGCCGATCAGCCCGGTGATGTCGGCCTGCTCACGGCCGCTGGTGGCGCTGGTGGCCGCGAACAGCCGATCGAGGAAGGCCTCCAGCCCTGGTTGGCCGCCGTGGAGCTCGGTCAGGGCTTCGATGTGCTGTGGCACGAACAGGCTGTAGTGCCAGGCGTTCGCCTCGGTGAAGTTGAAGTTCACCTCGTAGGGGTCGAAGCCCGGAACGAAGCCACCGTTGCGCCGTGCACGGAAGAAACCGGTGGATGGATCGTAGAGATGCCGCCAGCTTCTGCTTCGCTCTCCGAAGCCGGGTGGGGCGAGGGCCGGCACTGTGCGGATGACGCAGTATGAATGGTATGTCGCGATGCACGCATCATCGTAGGCGTACTCCAACGTCCGGCTCACGCTTTCCGCCTCATCTTCGCTGCTGATGTAGCCCTTGGTGCGGTAGGCGTTCAGCCCCGGGTCGTTGCGCATGGCGCTGGCCACCATCGCCTCCAACGCCAGCTTCTCATCGAAGCCGCGGATCCCCTTCAGGTAGGCATCGGCGATCACGCTCACGCTGTGGTAGCCGATCATGCAGTCGGTCTCGTTGCCCCACAGCTCCCACACGGGCAGTCTCCCGCCCTGCTGGTAGTGCAGCAGGAAGGTCCTGATCCAGTCGCGCGTCATGTCCGGTTCCAGGATCGTCATCAGCGGGTGCAGCGCTCGGAACGTGTCCCACAGGCTGAAGACCGTGTACACATCGTGGTCCGCGTGGTGCACCTCGCCGTCCATGCCCCGGTACCGGCCGTCCACATCGTTGAAGAGGTACGGCGCCACGTAGCAATGGTAGAGTGCGGTGTAGAAGATGCGCTGCTGCTCGCGCGTGCCGCCCTCCACCTTGATCTTGTTCAACTTGGCGTTCCACGCGGCCTCGGCTTCGGTGCGCACCTTGTCGAAATCCCAATGGGGCACTTCGGCTTCGAGGTTCTTGCGCGCGCCTTCGATGCTTACGGCGGAGATGCCGACTTTCACGATGAGGGGTTCGGAGGAGGGCTTGAACGTGAGTACAGCAGCCGTATTCCTTGGAGCCCTGCCGTGGGTGAGCTTTTGATGCTCGACCAGCTGTCCAGTGGTCGGCTCACTCAGCTGGATGCAGAAGAAAAGACGTTGGTCACGCGCCCATGAACTGCTTCTGCGCTCACCTACGAACTCAGTCGCGGATACCTGCTCGAACAACCCTTCAAGGAGTTGGTCACGGTGTCTGAGGTCGATGACCAAACGGGCGGTATCCGCTTTTGGGAACGTGTATCGATGCACACCCACACGCTGGGTCGAGGTCAATTCGGCGCGCACGTCCGGGCCATCCAGGTGCACGGCGTAGTAGCCCGCATGGGCCTGTTCAGTCGCTTTTCTGAAGGATGAGCGATACACGGAAGGATCGGTCGTGGGTTTGCCGACGGTTGGCATCAACAGCACATCGCATAGGTCCGACACGCCCGTTCCGCTCAAGTGCGTATGGCTGAACCCGTGGATCACGCTGTCGCTGTAGTGGTATCCGCTGGCGCCGTCCCAGTCGTTGTAGCCATCGGGCCGCGTATCGGGGCTCAGCTGCACCAGCCCGTTGGGCACGCACGCACCGGGGAAGGTGTGCCCATGGCCACCGGTACCGACGAAGGGGTTCACGAGGTCGCGGGCGGGGTTGGTTTGTTGGGAAACCACCACGCTGCTAAGGAGCATGAGGGAGGAAAATGCGACCTCACGCAGAGGCGCAGAGAGCGCAGAGGGGCGTATTGCACGGGGTGTGCCGAGGGCGTTGAAGCTCATCATGTCGGTGTATTTCTCTGCGTTCTCCGCGGCTCTGCGTGAATGTATTGGAGTTTCAGGCGATGAACATCCGTCACTCGCGCAGACCGTTGGCGATGCGATGGAACCCTTCTTTCAGGGTGGTTTCGCCAAAGTTGATCAATAGGCCTAATGGCAGTCTGAGTAGACGTAGATAGGTGAGGATCTGCTTGAAATGCACGGGATGGAGTTCCTCCACGGACTTCAGTTCGACGACGATCCTTCCTTCCACGAAAAGGTCGAGACGGAAAACCTCTCCGAAGTCCTCTCCATCAATGGTAAGGGGCACGACCTTCTGACGTTCCACGGACAGCCCACGCTGGCGCAGCCGTTTCGCGAGTATCACTTCATTCACCGATCTCAGCACCCCCGGCCCGATCTCGCGATGGACCCGAATGGATTCGTCCAGGATGATCCCCGTGATCTCGTTCAGATTCATGGCATCTACATTTCTCAGCGCCTCTGCGTGCATGTATTCCTTCTCCTCACACACGGCCTGCCAACGCCGCCGCACCCAGCAGCGCCGCATCATCATCCGGCAATGCGCTCACCGTCAGGTCCACACGGCCTTGGTAGATGTTCAGTAGGGCTCTTCCGAAGTGTTCGCGCAGAGGTGCCATCAGCAGGTCCCCGTTGCGTGCGATGCCGCCGAAGAGCACCACGCGACGCGGGCCCGTCACGGCCACGGCGTTCGCCAGCCCCACCGCCAGCCACCGCACCGTTTCCTCGAACGTACGGATCGCGGCCCGGTCGCCCCGGTGCGCTGCATCGGCGATGCATTTCACGCCATCCTCCCGAAGCACCGCCAGGTCGACGGCCAGTTCGGCGTAGGTCTGGCGCATGCCGCGGATGCTCACATACGCCTCCAGGCATCCCTTGCGGCCACAGGTGCACTCCCGGCCGTCCATCACCACGGTCATGTGTCCGAGTTCGCCCGCGTTGCCTGCGCTACCCAGCACCAGCTGCCCATTCACGATGAACCCACTGCCCACGCCGGTGCCGATCGTCACCACCAGCAGGTCGTTGAAGCCCTGTCCGGCGCCGTAGCGCCATTCGCCCAGCGCCGCCGCGTTCGCATCGTTGCCCAGCACGGCAGGTACGCCCAGGCGGTCCTGCATCATCCGTGCGAGGGGCACATCGTGTTTCCATGGGAGGTTGGGCGCCATTTCGATGATGCCCGTTAGCTGGTTCGCGTTGGGCGCACCGATGCCCACACCACGCAGGGATGGAAGGTCCTTTGTGGACATGTCGTGGGTCCGCACCAGTTCATGCGCCGCCTTTGCCAGTGCATCGGCGAACGCATGATCGTCCGCATGGCCGGTGGTGGCGATGCGCGCGCGGGCGATCACGTTGCCGTTCTGTACCAGGCCGAGCTTGCTGGTGGTGCCGCCGATGTCGATGCCGAGGATCATACGTTGGAGCGTAGGGTGGAGCCGCGCAGGCCGTACCACACCAGGTAGGCGTAGCACGCGAGCGGCAGCAGGAAGCTGAGGTGGAAGGCTTGTTCGTTCAGCTTATCGGTACTGAGCAGGTCGATGATGGAGGCCTGGACCCACGGTACCAACGCGCCGCCCAGGATCATCATCACCAACAGGCTGGAGCCTTGTGCGGTATCGTGCCCAAGCCCGTCGATGGAGAGGGTGAAGATGTTGCTCCACAGGATGGAGTTGGACAGGCCGATCGCCACGATGCTCCACAGGGCGACCGGACCCTGTCCGGCGACCACGCCGACCAGCAGCAGCACCGCCACTAACGCGAACAGGCTCATGGTGCGACCCGGACTTCCCTTGGCGAGCATGGCCACCGCGATGTTCGCTACGATCAACAAGGCCATGGGCCAGAGTGCCGCCACCGATACCGGCCCTGTGGCATTGAGCACCATCAGCAACGCGAAGATCGCCGCGCCGATCGCCAGCATCATGCCCAGCCGCTTGACGGGGGGCATCGCCTGGTTCAGCGCCACCGCACCGATGAAGCGCCCAGCCATGGCACCGCCCCAGTACAGGCTCAGGTAATGCTTCGCCACCTCCTCGCTCAAACCCATCACACCATCGAGGTTCAGGAAGCTGATGATGAGGCTGCCCACGGCCACCTCGGCACCCACGTAGCAGAAGATGGCCACCATGCCCCAGCGCAGCTGCGGATGCCGCAGGGCGTTGCTGCCCGCGATGCGTTCGGCCTTGGGTGGCTCGGGCAGGGGGCTCAGCTGCACCAGTACGGCGATCAGTACCAGCACCAGCGCCAGCCCCAGGTAGGGCAGCCGTACGGCCGAGGCGGCGTCGGCCTGTCCGAAGATCAGCCAGCCACCGATCAGCGGCGCCAATGTGGTGCCCAACGAGTTGAAGCCCTGTGCCAGATTCAGTCGGCTGCTGGCCCCTTCCGCCGGACCGATGATGGCCACGAACGGGTTGGCCGCGATCTGCAACACCGTGAAGCCCAGACCCAGTACGAACAATGCGCCAAGGTGGGCGGCGTAGCTGTGCATCAGGCTGGCCGGAGCGAACAGTGCGCAGCCCAGTGCGGAAAGGCCCAAGCCCAGCAACAGGCCACGCTTGTAGCCGATGCGCCCGATCGGATCGCCCGATGATACGGAGATGAGGTAGTACACCAGCGAGCCCACGAAGTAGGCACCAAAGAAGCAGAACTGCACCAGCAGGCTCTGCGCGTAGGTGAGGTTGAAGAGGGCCTTCCAATGCGGCACGAGCACATCGTTGAGCACGGTGATGAAGCCCCAGAGGAAGAAGAGCGAGGTGAGGACCGCCAAGGGTCCGGAGGTGCGACGCATGCGGAATGGTGAAGGGCCAATGTAACTGGATGGACCGGATACGCGCCTGCCGGAGGTGGTTCTCCATTACCTTGCCCACATGAGCGATAGACGAGGATTCATCAAGTTGAGCCTGGCGGGTACGGCGGCCATGGTGGCCGGATGCATCTCCCGGAACGGGGAGGAGGCACCTCCGGTCCTGGGTTCCAACACCCTACCTGCCGCGGGATCCATCGTCCTCAGCACGTGGAGGCACGGGCTTCCTGCCAATGCGAAGGCGTGGGAGGTGCTGCAGCGCGGTGGGGACGTGCTCGATGCCGTGGAGCAAGGCGTGGCCGTGGTGGAAAGCGACTTCACCAACCGGAGTGTGGGCTTGGGTGGCATGCCGGATAGGGATGGATATGTCACGCTCGATGCCTGCATCCAGGACCACAATGGCCGGGCCGGTGCGGTGGCTTTCGTTCAACGGTTCGAGCACCCGGTCAGCATCGCCCGGGCGGTGATGGAGCGCACCCCACATCTGATGCTCGTGGGGGCTGGTGCCGAACGGTGGGCCCTGGAGAACGGTTTCACCCAACGCGATGTGGAGGTGCCGGAGGTGAGGGCGAAGTGGCTCGAATGGCTGAAGAAAGGGGAATACCGACCGGTGGTGAACATCGAGAACCATGATACCATTGGGATGGTGGCCATGGATGCGCAGGGAAGACTGGCGGGCTCGTGTACCACCAGTGGCATGGCCTTCAAGGTACATGGCCGGGTGGGCGACAGTCCCATCATCGGCGCAGGCCTTTTCGTGGATGGTGAGGTGGGCGCGGCATGTGCCACGGGGGTGGGGGAGTTGGTGATCCGCACGGCAGGCAGCCATACCGTGGTGGAGTTGATGCGACAAGGGGCCGAGCCGACGGAGGCATGCCGGGAGGCGGTCCGGCGCATCGTTCGCCAGAACACCGACATGTCCGACAAGCAGGTGGGTTTCATCGCCATCCGGAAGGATGGTGCCTTCGGCGGGTTCAGCGTCCACGAGGGGTTCGATTATGCCCTGCGCACCAATAGCCGCGATGAAATGGTGGCCGCTGCTTTCGATCGTACAAGGGGGTGACCGGATCACCACACCACGCCAGCTCCCCCAAGTGGGCCTGCTCAATGGCCTCCGGCTCCTTTTGACATGTGGTCCCGCGATTATATTTGTATGATGCGGACGGCACAACTGGCGTTGGCCTTGGTGTTCTCGATCGGGGTGGGCATTGTTCCGCTCGCGGCCACGATGCCAGCGGAGGTGCATGATGGAGCCACCGTTTCGGTGGAATGTTCGATCGCTTCCGGCCTCATTCAACTGCAGGTGCTCCATCACCGCAGGATCGGCAAGGTCGAGATCGAGGTGCGCGACTCCGAAGGTGACCTGGTGTACTTGGAGGTCGGCAAGGCCATGGGCGATGAACTCGTCCGGCGACTTGATAAAGGCATGTTCCCCAAGGGAGAGGCC
>CAUJED010000139.1:0-15705 GCA_963169535.1 Bacteroidota bacterium
CAACGGATTGGACCCCAGCACAAGGGTAGATCGTATCCTCCATTCAGAGAGGAGCGAGGGGCGAAAGCCTCTCCTCCTCCTGAAAAAAAGATCAGTCGTCTTGTCGGTCTATCCGATTGCGTTTATGAGTTGAATCCGTGAGTTGAATCCGTGCAATAGAAAGGAACGGGGTTTACATTGTTGGCGCAATGAGCATCCTCGCACGGTTCATATTGCTTTTGTTGGTGGCGATGTCATGGGCCACGGCCCGTGCGCAGAACCTCGTGGTGAATGGATCGTTCGAAGAGTACACCGAATGCCCCCCCTCTTTTGGCTACTGGGCTAGTGTGGAGGGTTGGACCAGTCCCTATACGCAGTCTGCGGACTATTTCAATGCTTGTGCGACCAACATAGCCTGTAGTGTACCGCTCAATGATCTGGGATTTCAGCATGCAGCGCATGGCCGGGCTTACATGGGGATTGTTACTGCATATGTAGAGGGGGGAGGGTATCACCGGGAGGTGATTGCTACTCAGTTGACCGAGCCGTTGCAACCTGGTGTTCCTGTGTATTGCTCTTTCAAGGTATCGCCAGGTGGTTTTGGCGTGAATCCAGTCAATTCTGTCAAATGGGCGGCTAAAGGTCCGGGTATGAATTTCTTTTCGCAGCTTCCGCAGACGAGCCAGCCGTGGCTATTCAGCGAATGGACCACTTACCTGTTCCCTAACAGCGCGGTAGTCGACATGCCGGGAGTGCTGAATGACACATCTGTTTGGGTGAACATAAGTGCTTCCTTCGTCCCTGATTCGGCATACGAATGGCTTGCGATCATGAATTTTTATGAGAACAACCTAAGCATGCCGGAATTATTGGATATCAATGCAATATGGGATGTGGCATATGCCTTCATTGATGATGTCTGTGTGTCATACGACCCCACATATTGTGACATGGCCATGGGTGTTCATAGTCAAGCCCCATGTGATGTGCGCGTCTCGCCGAATCCCTTTACTGATGCTCTTTCCCTGACCTGTGAGGTGGCAGGTATCTGCCCGAATCGGGGGACATTAATCGATCTTCAGGGGCGTATCTGTTGGAGCGAGACGTGGCCAGTTGGCCACGGTACTTGGAACATTGGGCTGGATGAACTGCCTCCAGCCATGTATATCCTTGCTTTAGATCTTTCGGATGGTACACGAAAGAGCATGCGTGTGGTACGATCCCCAAACCTGTAAACCCAGTCGAGCCATGAGAACGATGAGCACAAAGAGGTACTTTGGTTTTATGCTTGGAGGGTTCCTGATCCTGTTGGTCAGAGTCCCTTTGTATGCACAAACACCCCAATGGAATGCGAATGTGAATGGCGAAAGTTTCCTGGCTCCCAATGGGGGCAACCCAGCCGCGCCGTTCAACGTGACCATCGGCGATGCCCCCACCACCACCGCCACTCTCAGTGTCCGCGGCGACCAATTGCCCGTCGCCGACCCATTCTTCGGTGCCCCGCGCCTGTGTACGTTCCGCACCGATGTGGCAGCAGTACGGGAGCAGTCTTGGTGGATGTTCCGCGACGCCAACCACATCGGGCGCATCTGGCATGATGCGGGCCACCGCGCCTTCCACTTCCAAAGCATGGAGCCTGTGGACGTGGGGCTGGACAGGTACAGCGGCGCCATGGTGCAGAACCACCAGAACGACGGGCTGTGGGTGTCGCAGAACGGCGTGCCCGAAGGCATACGCACCTTCCCGAACGCCTTGCAGGTGCTGAACCGCGATGGCTATGTGGCCTTGGGCGCCAGCGAAGGCTGGCTGGCCGCACCCAGCACCACCGATGTGCGCGGCCCGTGGACACGCCTGCACCTGTTCGATCAGGCGGTGGGCACCCGCCCCTACTTCGGCTGGCGCAGCCAGATGCGCAACGGCACGCTGCTTACCGGCAACAGCGATCTGGCATATATCGGGCATTGGTACGACCAAGGCTCCTCTGGATCGGGCACCCCGGTGGACGACCGCAGCAACGTGGTGGTGGGCGTGGCCGAGAACGCGCTGCCCGCAGGGCTGGAACACCATTGGGACAACATCAGCTTCCGCTTCTTCGGCGATCTGGACCAGAACGACGGACCGGCCAGCACCCTGAACGGCCTTGAGATGATGCGCATACGCCCCTACCGTGCGCAGCCGGAGGATCCCGTGAAAGGGTTCGTGGGCATCGGCGATTTCCTTTCGGCGGGCACCGGGCCGGAGGAGAGCGTTGACATCCTCGACGGCCGCCTGCGGATCCGGGAACTGGCCCTCAGCCCGCCCGCCAACACCTTGGACAAGTACATGGTGATCGACAACGCCGGCGTGGTGAATTGGCGCGATCTGCCGCCTGCCGCCACCACCTGCGAGTGGACCCGGAACACATCCGGCAAGATCGTCAGTAGTGGTCACCTGCTCCCCAACACCAACGGTTCCTGCCCTGATCAGGCGTGGAAGTACGGGGTGGGCACGGGTTCGCCCACGTACAAGTTCCAGATCGAAGGGGACAGGGCCACCAGTGGATCGCATGGCGGGCTGCTGGTGCGCTTCAGGGGGCTGGATACGGGCTGGTCTTATGGGAGCTACGCTCACCTGTTGCCATCGCAGACCTCCTTGGAATACGCCATTGCCAACTACGGCCTTCTTGAAGGGGTGCGTACCGAAGGATACGCGGTCATTGGCCGCTCGATCATGAACGTGGCGGGTGTTACGGCCTCCCGTGTTTTCGGGGTGAACGGCGATGTGTACGTGGATGTGGGCAGTACCGCCACAGCCCATGGCCTGAACGGCTATTCCATCACGCGGGGAACGGGCACGGTGAACCACAACTATGGCGCGAAGGGAGAGGCCGGTGGTGTTGCGGGCAGCGTGAACTATTGCTACGGCATGTATGGCAGGGCCACCATGGCCAATTCGGCCAACTACAGTGTGTTCGGTGCTAACCCCGGAAGCGGCGCGAACGACTGGTCCGGCTATTTTCCGGGCAAAACGCTGGTCGGTGGCACTACGTTCACCCCATCCGATGAGAACCTGAAGACCGACATCCAGCCACTAACGGGTGCCACGGGCCGGTTGATGCAGTTCCGGCCCAAGAGTTTCCGGCACCGCACGAGCGAGTTCCCGCAGCTCGGTTTGTCCGAGGGCCTGCGTTACGGGTTCATCGTGCAGGATGTGGAACAGCTTTTCCCGCAGTGGACCACCACCGTGCATCACCCGGAGCAGTTGGACACGCTGGGGAACGTCGTGACCCCGGCCGTGGAGTTCATGGCATACACCACGGATGAGATCCCTGCGCTGCTCGTCGGGGGCTTCCAAGAGCACCATCAGGCTTTGGTCGCTCAAGCCGAGGAGACAGCCGAACTGCGTACGATGGTGCGGGACTTGTACACCGAGGTTACGGAACTGCGGCAGCAGGTGGCTGGCTGCTGCACCAACCCCGACCGCTCCCTGCACCAACCCGCCCCTGCAGGTGGCCCCGCCGTGCAGCCCATGGATGACGCCACCGGCGATGACAAGCTCCGCATCATCCCCAACCCCTTCAGCGAGCCACCCACGGTGCATTACACCTTGGAGCGCGGTGGCCGTGCCCAATTGATGGTACACGGCAGCGATGGCCGTGGCCTGCGCGTATTGCACGAGGCCGCCATGGAGCCGGGCAGCTACCAACTGCTTTGGGACACCAACGCCCTCGCCCCCGGCATGTACTACGTTACGTTGCTGCTGGATGGGCAACCCATGGTGGAGAAGGCGGTGAAAGTGGCACGGTAGGCCAAGCACTGTGCATGAGAAGGCGCGGGGCCGGGGCTTCGCGCCTTCTCATTCCCCCACAGTCACTCCCACGGCCAATCCCCGCCGATGCGCAGCGGGCCTTCCAGCTCCTCCGCGATCAGGCGGGTGCGCAGTTCCTCCCGGTCGAAATGGCCGGGCAGCCTGGCCGCCGCGGCCAGTTCATAGAGCAGTGCGCCCACGAAGCGCACGTTGTTGGTCATGGCGCGCGGCTCCACGAGGTGGATGTCGTCGCAACTGCTGTGGTAGCAGCCGTACAGGTGCTTGCCGAGGTCGCTGAGGGGGTAGATCACGGGCACGCCTTTCAGCAGAAAGGGCTGGTGGTCGCTGTGCAGCCAGATGCGCTCGCTGGTGCGGCCCTCGAACGCCGTGGTGTCGATGCGCCGGATGCGCTCGCAGGCATCGGCGATCAGCGTCTTCCACCCGGCCGGTCCGCCCACGCCGAAGCCCTGCGGGTTGCCGCTCATGTCGAGGTTGATCATGCACGCCACCCGGTCCAGTTGGCCGGTGGCCGCGTAGTGGTCGGCAAGGGCGCGCGAGCCCAGCAGGCCCTGCTCCTCACCCATGAACAGCACGAAACGGATGGTGCGCTCCGGGCGGAAGGGCATGCTTTGCATCAACCGCGCGAGGTCCAGAATGGAGAACGAGCCAAGCCCGTTGTCCGTGGCGCCGGTGGCAAGGTCCCAGCTATCGAGGTGCCCACCCACGAGGATCACTTCGTCGGGATGCTTCGCGCCGCGCAGCTCGGCCACGATGTTCCGCGCGGTGATGCGCGCGCTGGTGTTCCGCATCTCCAGCCGGGCGGTCAGCGGTTCGCCTTTTCCGAGCCGTTCGCGCAACGCGGTACCATCTTCGGTGGCGAGGCATGCGGCGGGAATGGGGATCAACGCGCCATCGATGGAGGCCGTGCCCGTGAGCAGCACGCCGCCCTCCACTTGGTTCACGAACAGGATGGAGGCCGCACCGGCCTTCATCGCCAGTGACGCCTTCTCGCTGCGGTGCAGGTTCTTGGTGCCCTCGCCGGCGGCCACCAGCCCGATGTTCACCAGCAACGCCGCGCCTTTCGCACGAACGCCCAGCCGGGCGAGGTCATCGGGCAGGCCGTTGCCCGCATCCACGATCGGGGCCTCCACCGAACTGGTGAGCGGTGTGTTGGCAAGCGCCACGCAGGCGAGAGCGCGAAACCCCGGCCGTCGCCCACGGTGAGCTTCACGGACCCGCGCGCCCACACATCGGCCTCGAACGGGTGGGCGTACACCGTGTCCAGCCCCGAAACGCGGAAGAGGCTGTCGGCCAATTCCTCGGCGCGTCGGCCTTGTGCACTGCCGGTGAGGCGATGGCCGATGTGCGCCGTGCTCCAAGCCAGCCATTCGTAACCCTGCTCACTCACGGACGCCGCCGCATCGAACGCACGTGCCCGTACGGCCTGAGCCTGAGCGCCAACAAGTTGATGTTGACAGATGCACAGAGCGAGCACCCACCGAACGATGAGCAGCCGCCTACTTTGCATCGCATTGGGGAGTTTCGGCATGGGATCGGTAAGTGACGGTGCTAAATCTATGCAACGGGTGATGAGCGGGACCAGGTTCTTGCGTGTGCTCTTCCTAGCACCGTTCTTCCTGTTCGCGACGGTTCCACAACAACCCCGTGAAGCCGACAAGGATACCACGGCCATCCTTCAAGCCAATTACCTCTACAACATCGCGAAGCTCGTTGAGTGGAAGGATCCCGAGATGAGATCCGGCAACTTCGTGATCGGGGTGATCGGAGGGGGTAACGTCTACCGGGAGCTGATCAAGCAGTATTCCACTCGGACCATCGGCAAGCAACCCATCGAGGTCCGGAAACTGCCGCAGTCGGCGGAGGTGGAGCGCTGTCACATGCTTTTCGTCGGAAGAAGTGATCTGGCCCTGTTGCCGGAGATCTTCAAGCGCATGCATGCGAAGCCCACCCTGGTGGTGACGGAATACACGGGTGCGCTTGAAGATGGCGCGGTGGTGAACTTCGTGAAGGTGGATAATCTGTTGAAGTATGAAATGAGCCTGGCCAATGCCCAGAAGCATGGCTTGGTCGTGGGGTTGACCTTGAAGAACCTTGCTCATCGGATCGAGGAATGAAGCGTATCGTCCACATCCTGCTGTGTGCTCTCCTGGGGGGGGGGATGACGTTCGGGCAGACCGACCCCTTGGTGGAGGCGTTGCGCAAGTACCAAGGAGGGGCGCTGAATGAAGCCCGGCTCTTGGTGGACCAGGCCGTTCTATCCCCTCAACATGCACCGAACGCCGAGGCCTGGCTGCTGCGGGGGTTCATCTATAAGGATGTGTATAAATCGGCCGGCTCCGTGATGCTCGGCGATAGCCTGCGCGGCGTGGCCCTGTCTAGCCTGGATCGGTGCATGCAACTGGATACGGCGAACACCTATCGGGAAAATGCCCGCCAGGCATTCGACTTTCTGGCGCGCTCCTATTTCAACGATGCGGCCAGGGCCCTGGGAGAGATGGACGATGAACGGGCGCTATCGGTGTTCGCCAAATACCAGGAGGCCATGCGCCAGCTCGACCCCGCCATGGATCAACGTGCGCGTGAGGTTGAGTTCATGAACGCGTTGGGGACCGTATACACCAAGCGGTTCAATACGAACCGGACCGACACCGTACCCTTTGTCAAAGCGGTGGCCGCGTATGAACAAGTGTTGAAGCTCGATCCGGAGAACTATGGAGCCAACTACAACCTGGCCACACTATTCTACAATCGGGGGGTATACAAGATCCAACGCATCGACGCCGAAGATGAGATCCCCTCGATCATGCAGATCCAGGAGGCGAGCCGGGTCTACTTTCAACAGGCGCTGCCGTACATGCTCAAGGCACACGACATGAACCCGACACGCCGTGAAACGCTGCTGGGCCTGGAGGGCATCTATTACAGTCTGCAGGATCAGGAGAACTCCGACAAATTCCGCTCGTTGTTCGAGGAGATCCCACCGGAGGAAGAAAGATGATCGTGCCATGAGGTTCCGTCTGACCATCGGCCGAAGGATCGGAATGGGCTTTGGCCTTTTCATCTTCTTTGCCTTGTTGGTGGTGGTCTTGACCAATCGCAGCCTGGAACGAAGCCGTACGATCAACGACCAGATCAACAATGTGTATTCCCCCAGTGTGGATGCCTTGGTGAGGCTGAGGAACCTCACCGTGAACGCACACATGCTGATCAAGCACTGGGCCTTGTTGGAAAGCCGTGCGGATGCTCCGGAAAAGACCAATCTGATCGAGCTCACCAACAATGAGCTGCCCCGGATATTGGACAGGGTGGATACCCTGATGGCCAATTGGCGCCACGAGGAGGTCGCACTCATGGGCCAGATCACCGTGGAGATGCGGGCCCTTTTTGATATCCACGACCGGATCAAGGTGCTGTTGCCCTCCCTGGAGAGCTATAGCGACCCCATCGTCCACATGGAGCGGAATGACCTTGCCGAGGAGGGCGGCGCGCTGGACCAGAGCATGAAGCGGGTGTTGGACGACCTGGACCGGCTGATCGAGATGCAGGAGGGCAAACGGAAGATGCTCGGCGGATCCATGATCAGGAGCTTCGACTCGCTGAAGTTCTTCGTGTTGTACATGGGTATCGCGTTGGTGGTCATTGGTGCCATTGCGGCATTCTTCATCGTTCGGGGTATCGTAACTCCGGTCCAGCGGCTTCGAAGTGTGCTTTTGAGCCTGGGTCGTGGAGTCTTCCCCCGGACCAAGGTGCGCACCACCAACGATGAGATCGGTGACATGAGCAAGGCGCTTACCTCACTGGTGGATGGGTTGCGGCGAACGACCGACTTTTCCAATGCTGTAGCGGCTGGGGACTTCTCTGCAGAGTACCAGCCGATGAGCGACGAGGATATGCTTGGTCATGCGTTGTTGAAGATGCGCGATGAGCTTGGCCAACGCGAACGTGTGCTTGAAATGAAGGTCGTGGAGCGGACCGAAGAGGTCGTACGCCAGAAGGAGGAGGTGGAGCGGCAGAGCAAGAAGATCGAGGAGTACTACAACAATGTGACGGACAGCATCCGCTATGCGAAGCGGTTGCAGGATTCGATCCTGCCTCCAGAAAAGCGGCTTCGCGAGTTGCTTCCTGACTCGTTCGTTTACTACAAGCCCAAGGATATCGTTAGCGGCGATTTTTACTGGGTGGACCGGATCGATGGTCGGGTCGCCTTCGCCGCCGTGGACTGCACCGGGCACGGAGTGCCCGGTGCGTTCATGAGCCTGATCGGGCACAATGGGCTGAATCAAGCCGTGCGCGAGTCCGGAGCAAGCCGACCTTCGGTGGTGCTGAAGGCCTTGAACAAACTGGCGTACGAAGCACTGCACAAGGATCGTGAACAATTCCTGGTGCGCGATGGTATGGATATGGCCCTCTGCAATTTCGACCCTGATCGCAAGGTGTTGGAGTATGCGGGCGCCAATGCTCCGTTGTACCTGGTGAGAGATGGTGAGGTGCTGCGTTTCCTGCCGGACAAGCATCCGATCGGAAGCTTCGAACTGGAGGGCCAGGAGTTCACGGACCACCGGATCAAGCTACAGGAGGGGGATATGGTCTACATCTTCTCCGATGGCTACGCCGACCAATTCGGTGGGCCCAAGGGGAAGAAGTTCCTTCACAAGCGATTCCGCGAACTGTTGCTGCAGATCAGCAACTATCCCACCGCCAGCCAAAGCGGTATGTTGGAAGAGGCTTTCCGCGGTTGGCGCGGCCTCCACGAACAGGTGGATGACATCCTGGTGATCGGGATGCGTGCCTGAAGCCAGGCCCTTCCCTGGGTAAGGTCGGTCCTATCAGCCCTGCATCGTCCATCCACCACCTACGCCGGTGGCGATCGGATTCATGCACACCACAGGGATCTGCGCCTCATTGGCGATGATCTCCTGCTCATACGGCACTCCCAACAACCCGAAGATGTTCCCTTCCGTGAGGTTCATGATCGCGATCAGGTCCGCATCCATTTCCACCGCATGCCGCAGCACCGCCTTAACGAAGTCGCCGCTATCTTCTTTCGCAATGGTGGCCACGTGTTCGATGCCTCGTTCGCTGAGGTACTGTTCCGCGAACTTGATGTGATTGAGCAACTGCCGGTGCAAGAATTCATCTTCTTCCCTGGGCGTGATCAGATGCACCTTGCTATCGAACGTCTTGGCCATCTCGGCCACGATGGTCAGCTTCTGACGGCTTTCCTTATGAAGGTCCAGCGGCACCACGATGTTGTGGTATCCCGAATCCTTGATCGGACGCTCCTGGACCACAACGAAAGGCACGCTGCTGCTGGTGATCACCCGCAATGCCCGGCTGCCGGTGATGAACTGCATGCCGCGCATGCCATGGGTACCCATGATGATCAGTCCTGCACCGACCTCCGCGGCAGCGTCTCCGATATCCTCATAGATGGAGCCCACACGCACGATCGGCGTCACTTTGACCGATCGGTTCAGCTTTCGAGCGCGCTCGGACTCCAGTTCAAGCTTTTGGCGTGCTTCATCCGCATGGGCTTGTTTGTCCACGATGTGTAAGAGATGGACGGTGGCACCCATTCTTCCAGCAACGGTCATGGCGTGGTTCAAGGCGCTATCGGCCACCTTCGTGAAGTCGGTGGGTACCAAGATCTTACTTACGGCGTGGCTCATCGGTCGGATATCCCTTTTGCGTGTATTGGCCCTGGGTCCAAAGGCGGCTAAAGATAGAGAAGCACCCTCTTCTGCGATGCAAGGTAACGGATCGTGCGCTACACACTGCCCGGAGCAGGCTTCAGCGCCCCGGGGGCGCTCAGTGGTCGAAATGGACCCATTGAACATACCGTTCGTGTGCCGTGGTCACGGTCAGCAGGTATTGACCACGGGCGAGACCTTCGAAATGAAGGGTGGTGGTGGAAAGTAACGGTTGCTCCTTGGTCCAGACCGATCTTCCGAGGGCATCCAAGACCAGTATGTGTGCATTCACTGGGGGCGATGTCCAGCGAAGTTCGATCGCGCCGTTCGTGGTCGGGTTGGGCCATACGGTCAAGCCGCCAATGCGGCCAATACGGTCGCCCAAGCCAACGAGGTCGTTGACCTGTATGGTCTTGCAAACCAAAGAGAAACAGGTATCCTGGTTGGCCAGGTCCAGTGCGCCGACCAGGTAGCAGACTTGATACCTCCCGGGTGCGGCATAGGAATGAACACTGGCCAGGGCCGTATCGATGTTCCCGTCACCGTAGGACCAGATGCCTTGTGTCGCCACAACGCCACTGGCAATGAGGTTCGGTTGGAAGTTGGCGGTGGTACCGTTCAGTTCAGCGGTGAAGTCGAGGAACAGATCGGGTCCACAAGTGCTGCCATTTCCATCCACCCCCACCCACTGGCCATGGCTGGACCAACAGTCGCCCAAGCGGAGGGTAAGGGTAACGAAATGCGGCCCGGGTAGCAGCCAGGTATGGCTCGGAGCGGTGTCGGTGCTGGATGTGCCGTCGCCGAATTCCCATACCCAACTGTCGGCGTCGAGTCCGGAGCCGATGGTGAACAGGCCCGTGTTCGTGAGGCTGTTCGCGGAGTTGAACCATACTTCCTGTGCGAGGGGGCAGGTGTTCGCGGGCACCACCACATCGCGGCAGTAGGTGGACGAACAGTGAGCACCCTCTGTTGTGGAAAGCGTCAGGCAGATCCGGTATGTGCCTGGTTCGGCATAGGTGTGCGCAGGGTTCGGGCTGGCCGTGGCACCATCGCCGAAGTCCCAGAACGCGTCGGTCACCAAGCCATAGGTCACCGAGCTATCGACAACGTGAACGGTCAGCCCTTCTGTGGTGTAGTGGAATGCCGGACGAAGAAGCACATCACAAAGCGGTTGTGCGACCGTCTTGCCGGCTCCGAGGAGAAGGACGGCAAGTGCCAGTAGTGGCTTATCGTGCACCGAGGTCATGTTGAATGCGGAACTGAATGAAGTGGCCTTGCATACTCAGCCCATTCGTACGCCCGAAGAAGCCGAGGGGAGTGGTCAACAGGGGTTCGGCGTAGATGCCGATGTGCTCATTGAGGGCGTACCCGAGACTGAGGCCGAGGTGTGCATTGGCCCTAAGGCCGAATCGGGTGTCGATGGACGGGTGGCGCAATGACACCACCGAAACGGCTGCATCCGAGGGCAAGCGCTGGAGGGTGCTGCCTTCGCGTTGCGTGGGTAGGTGGATGGCCACGCCGCAGAGGCCACCATAGTGCCAGCGCTTCACTTGACCATGCCATGCCAGGTTGAGCGGGATCTGAAGTGCACCGTATCGATTGCGGGCATGAGTGTGGAGCATGGTGCCTGGTCGTTCGGTAATGACCGTGTCGATGTTCCAGGTGTAGACCACGTCCACGTTGTTGTACAGGGTCTGAGTCCATGTTGTATCCACGCTCAAGGACCGGTCGAACTGTTGTTCGTCGTACGCGAGGGTGCTTCGAGAAAGGCCCAACCCGGCACCAAGGGAGAGGCTCCAGCCACTGCGCCATTGCCGACCGACCAGAATGCCCCACTGCGTAGCGCCCCGCCAGCGTTCTGCGGCGTTCAGTGCTTGCTGGTCGGCCCCCTCCCACACGCCGGTCTGCCGCCCGGTTCCGGCATAGGCACCCCACCACCAATGTCCCGCGGGCAACACATATGGAAGTTGCCGAGGGGCCTGCCGCGGTGAACCAACCCATGCTGTTCCGATCTTCGGGATGAGGGGGGATATTCTGGTCGCATCCAGGGCGGGGGCATACTGGTCGATCCCATGATCCTCGTATTCGGCCAATATTCGTTCGGAATAGCGCTGCGAACCGACGTTCGGTGTTGGGTCGTTGTTGGTCGGCAAGGCTGTGATCCGATCTGGATCCAGGGGTGGATCGCCCGGTTGCGGTTGGATCGATCCGGGCGTTCGGGTCAGCTCTGGAACCGGGGTGGCTCTCACACCGCCGATGGGACGGCTTTCTTGCCCTGGAAGGGTGCGGTTCATGTTCGTCGCTGCGGCCGATCGTGGGGGGTGCGTGCCATGACCGGGAATGGCCGCAGGAGCTCCTTGTGGGACCGGAGCATGGGTTGGCGGGCCTTCGGGTGATGGCTGCAGTTCGGCCTGGGCGTTGGACGAGCTGGTGGATGTAGGAGTATGGCGTTGGAACAGACTGAGCACGGCCATGGCTGCTCCGGCCATGATTAACAGCCAGCTACGCCACGGCCCCGATGCGGATGGCTCCTTGTCCCAACCCATGCGATCCGCCAAGTGGGTGCGGATCGACCTGGGAGGGTCCACCTCGCTGTCGTACAATACCTTGAACCGCTGGTCAATGGGATGTTTTTCCCGCATGATGCGTGGTTTCTTTTCGTTCGATCCGCGCTTGGAGATAGCTGCGCGCTTTGGACAATTGGCTGCGTGAGGTGCTCTCCCCACAACCCAGCATGGTGGCTATTTCCGCGTGGTCGTAGCCCTCGATCGCGTAGAGGTTGAACACGAGCCGGTATCCTTCTGGCAACTCGGCGATCAACGCCATCAATTCCTGCTCACCAAGCCGGTTCAAGGCAACCGATTCCACCGGCGACTCGGGCAAGTGCTCCAGTCCGAACCGCTCCTGCTGGAACGATCGTTTGCGGAATTGGTTGATGGCCGTGTGTACCATGATCCGACGGATCCAACCCTCCAGAGAGCCCTCCATGCGGAATGCGATCAGCTTCTCGAATACCCGGATGAACCCCTCTTGCAGAAGATCTTGTGCTTCGAGCTGGTGGCGGGCATAGCGCAAGCACACGGCGTACATACGTCGTGCGAACCGGTTGTACAGGGCTTCCTGACAATGCCGGTCCCCATCCAAGCATCCTTGGACGAGCTCACGTTCGGTCAATTCGCGCAACCTGGAAAGGCCTTTCCATGGCTAAGACAGCCTTTATGCCCGGAACGCTGCCTGTGCTTAAGCCCCTTTGCAAGTTAGGGTCCCGGGGCGTGGTGGTCGTGTTCTTGTTGTGATGGAGCGTGACCAGGCGCTGCCGGCGATGTGATCCCACTCCATTTTCGAGGCGGGTTGCGCCAGGTCCGGAATGGCGATCCGTGACCTATTCTGTACCAGGTTAACAAACGACAGCAATCGTTGAACAAACGCATATAGTCGCATACAACTGAAAATCAACCGAATGTGATTCATGGCGAGCTGAATGTTTGCATCGTCGTTCGGCAAAGAAGCCGGCGGCAGGAACGAAAAGTCACATTCAAACACCCAAGTACCATGAACACGCTGAAGAACAAAGTGCAACTGATCGGCAACCTCGGATTCGACCCTGAAGTGCGGGAGATCGCGAAGGGCCGCAAGGTGGCCCGCATCTCGGTGGCCACCAACGACAGTTACCGCAACGCCAGTGGAGAGCGGGTTACCGATACACAATGGCATACCGTGGTGGCCTGGGGCAACACGGCAGAAGCCGTGGAGCGGCTGCTGCGCAAGGGGTCTCCTGTTGCACTGGAGGGTCGACTCGTACACCGCAGTTACGAGACCAAGGATGGCTCGAAGCGCTATATCACGGAGGTGGTCATGAACGACTTCCAGCTGCTCGGGCAGAAGCAGGAGGCTGCGGCCTGATCGATCGGAACATCGAACAACGCGAAGCGGTCCCGACCTTCGGGGCCGCTTCGCATTTCATAGACTTCATCGGCCGATGTCCACCCGTACAGCCTCTCCCGCGCGCACCAAGCGCTGGCTCATCCTGATCACCTCGTCGTTCGTGGTGCTGCTGCTGGCGGTGGCCCTCCTTTTCCCATACCTGTTGAAGCGGTACATCGAGTCGCATAGTGAGCAATGGATCGGCCGTAAGGTGACGATCGGTTCCATTGTGCTCAACCCACTGACCTTCAGGTATGCGGTGAATGAGGTGGTGTGTTATGAACCCCAAAGCGATGAGGTGTTCGTGTCCTGGTCCGAGATCAGTGTACGAAGCAACCTCTGGGCGGGCTTCCGCGCGAACCACTGGCGCTTCCGAGGGCTGAGGATCACGGAGCCCTATGTGCACATCGTTCAGCGCGGTGACCGGTTCAACTTCAGCGACCTGATGGAGCTTGGAGGAGCCGCCACGGACACCGCCGCCACCGCCTCATCGGTCCGGTTCAGCATGGAGGACATCCACCTCACAGGCGGTCGCGTCGATTACATCAGTGATATCCTCGCGACACCGGTGGGCATTCATGAACTCAACGCCACCAGCAACATCATCTCTTCCGAGCAGGCACGCATGGAGTTCGGCTTGGGCTTCGTGCTGAACGATGGTGGTCGGTTGGATGGTGGGTTCGTGGTGGACACGGAGGTGGAACGTTATGGGATCAAGGCCCACTTGAAGTCCTTCGCCCTGTCCCAGCTCCTGCCTTATTTGCAGGATCTCTTCCAATGCAAGGCGCTGGAGGGGGCACTGGACCTGGATCTGGACCTGGTGGACAGTTACAAGGACACCACGAGCCTGGCGATCAGTGCCGCGCTGGATGTGCGCGGCCTGAAGCTGACCGACCCCAACAACGAGAAGCTCTTCAGCTTGGAACGGACCCGGGCGCAACTGGATACGCTCGTGGCTAAAGAGCAGCGTGTGGAAATGGGCGAAGTGGTGCTGGATGGTGCCGACCTCAAGTTCGTGATGCTCGCTGATGGCACCGATAACTGGACGCGTCTGCTGAAGTTGGATCCCACCGCCGTTTCCGGAACCGACTCCGTATCCACACAATTGCAGGCGAGTGAGAGCAACGTGTTCCTGATGCTCGCGGACTACATCAGCTACCTCGGGGAACAGATCGTGGCGAGCGATTACACAGCCAAGAAGCTGGCACTCACCAACAGTGCAGTACACTTCGAGGACAACACGCCCGCGCAGCCGTTCCGCTATGCCATCTCGGCGATCAACGTGAGCGCCAATCGCATCACCAGCGATCAGGAGGCGGGTAGGGTGTCCGCGAGCGCCGTGCTGCAGGAAACGGGCACGTTGAAGGGAGATGCCGTCTTCGATCCGAAGAACATCCGCAACGTGACCGTGGACCTTACGGTGGACCGGCTCGCGCTGAACCACCTGGATGCCTACGGCCGCTGGTATGCTGCGCATCCATTGGAAGACGGTCTGTTGCAGTACGTGACGAAGACCGTGGTACAGGATGGAATGATCGATTCACAGAACCATCTGCGTGTGGACAAGTTGAAAGTGGGCAAGAAGGTGGACGAGCATGACCCGGAGATCTACGTGCTACCCCTTCGCCTCGCCGCTGGCCTGCTGAAGGATGTGGACGGTGTGGTGGAACTGGATGTTCCCGTGAAGGGTGACCTGAATGACCCCGAATTCAAAGTGTGGCCCATCGTTTGGCAGGTGTTGAAGAACCTGATCGTGAAAGCTGCTACAGCTCCGGGCCGCTTGTTGATGCGCGCATTCGAAGGCGCCGATGAAGAGGATCTGGAGCGCGTGCGGTTCGATTATCTGCAACCAGGCCCCGCAAGATCACAGGAAAAGACGCTGAAGCAACTGGTCTCCGCGCTAAGGGCGAAACCGGAACTCACGGTGGATCTTGTGCCTATCGTGGATGCGACAGCTGAGGCGAGGGAGGTTGCGGTCTTCCACGCGAAGAAAGCGTTCCTCTTCCCGGACAAGCTGGACATCATTGGCGCGGATAGCACACGCATCGCGGAATTGAGCGCCCGGGACTCGGCCTTCACCGCGTATGTGGAAGGGCGAACGGCGTCCTCTGCGGGCAAGTCGCTGCACGACCGCTGCCTGGCGCTACTCGGCGCCGCTGAAGCGGACCGGATCGCGGCTGAGATCGAATACGCACGGCGCGAAAACACCATGCAGCTTTTGCTGGCGAACGGCATGGACCCGGCCCGGGTGCGCTATCGGGATGGAACGCCCGAAGAATTGGCTGGGCAGCGCGGGGTGCCTGGC
>CAUJED010000140.1:0-15934 GCA_963169535.1 Bacteroidota bacterium
CTGAACCAGCGCGCCTGGAAGAGTCGATGTGCGAATGCGCTGGTCCGATCGGACCTTCCGCGGTCCCGAAGGCTATCGAGGAACGCTTCCATCGCGGCGGGTCGTTCCGCTTTGAGCAATGCCGACGATCGGCGGTGCAAACGATGGAAGTCCGTGGTTTGTGCCACGGCGGCGGTGATGGAGCAAAGAACGACGAAGGCCAACAGCATACCTGCGGACCTCCGGTGATAGGAGGTATGGGCGACCATTCGGCCTATGGACACGCTCCGGCCAGGTGTGGCCATTAGTGTTCGGTGATCTTGCCGCCTTTGATGTACTTCCGATCCTTTGCCACGACCAGGGTGCCATTCACGGCCAGTGCGGTGAATGATGCGGAGACCGTAGCGTTCGCATCGTGTTTGAACCCGATGCCGACCAACTCGGATAGGGTCTTGCTGCCATCGCCCGACCCGGCTTTGAAGAAGGCGATCGCGTGGCGCGGCGCGTCTGGTTCGATCTTGTCCAGGTACTTCTCCGCCAAGGCCAGGTCATCCGTCCAAGTGACCTCGTACTTGACCTCTTCTTGATCGACGGGATCAAGGACTTTGATGGTGATCGGCATGTGACATCGGGTTGATGGGTGGGTTCGGCGGGCTCAGTCGCCCCATCCTCGTTCCATGGCATATTTCACCAGGCCAGCGATGTTGCGACAGTCGAGTTTATGTAAAATATTCCTGCGGTGGGTCTCCACGGTGGCGGCGCTGAGGAACAGCTGGTGGGCGATCTCCTGGCTGGTGAGCTCTTTCAGGATCAACTTCACGATCTGTACCTCGCGACTGGTGAGCGGGCCGTACTTCGATTCACCATCCCGATCCTTGTTCTTGTCCGCTGCCGCTGCCAGTGCACGGAGTTCCTCTGCGATGTATTGTTTCCCCTCGGCCACGGTGCGGATGGCGGCCATCAGTTCGTTCTTGTTCGTTGATTTAAGCAGGTAGCCACCCACGCCACTGTCCAACAGTTCCAACACGAACTCCCGGTGGCCGTACATGCTCAGCACGATCACCCGCGTATTCGGGCTGGCCTTCTGCATATGCTTACTGGCCTCGATACCGTCCATGCCTGGCATGTTGATGTCCATGAGCACGAGGTCGGGCTTGTGTTCACGCACCAGGTCAAGGGCGGTACGGCCGTTCTGGGCCTTGCCGACCACCTTCACTTCGGGCATGTGCTCGATCAAACTCTCGATCGCTTCCAGGAAGATGCTTTGGTCGTCGACAAGGAGCAGGCTGTACGGTGGGCGGTCCATCGGTGCCAAAGGTGCCAGTGTGGACCATGAAGGTACAATACCGGAAAACCATGAGTGTCCGGTTCCGGTGGAGCGGCGCTACAACCAGCGTTTCCGTCTGAACCACAGCAGCATCAACAAGGCGATCACGGCCATGAGCCCCATCACCATGGGGTAGCCGTACTTCCACTTCAGCTCGGGCATGTGATCGAAGTTCATGCCGAACACGCCCACGATGAAGGTGAGGGGGATGAAGATGGTGCTGATGATGGTCAGGAGTTTCATCACCTGGGTCATGCGGGCGTTCTGGCCCGCGTGGTAGGTGTTCTCCAGGCTGGTGAGGATCTCGCGGTCCGTGCTGATGGCCTCGGCGATGTACACGGTGTGATCCTGCAGGTCGTTGATGTAGCGCCGGGTGCTTTTGTCGATCAGCGGGCTTTGCAGGGTGTTGAGCCTTCCGGCGAGTTCGCGGGTCGGGATCACGAACCGGTTCACGCCGATCAGGAGGCTGCGCAGCTCTTGGATGGTGAGCAGATCTTCATTCCCGGGTCGGAGCATGACCTTGCGCTCGAGGGCCTCGATCCGCTGGCCGATCTCCTCCACGATCAAGAAGTAGTTGTCCACGATCACGTCCAGAAGGGAATAGAGCAGGTAGTCGGCACCGGCGCGGCGTACCCGGCCGGTGTCGTTGCGGATCCGTTCGCGCACCGGGTCGAGCACGTCACCTGGCCGTTCTTGGAAGGAGAGCACCAGGCCTTGGCGTAGGACGAAACAGATCTGTTCACTGTGGATCCCCCCGGTCTCCTCATCGAGGTCGAGCATCTTGGCCACTACGAAGAGGGTGTCCTGGTATTCCTCCACCTTGGGTCGGTGGTCGGTGTTCAGCACATCCTCCATCAGCAGCGGGTGCAGGTTGAAGCGCTCGCTCACCGACAGCATCGTCTGGTCGTCGTTCAATCCGTCGATATCGATCCAGGTGTTCGTGCAACCGTCGTTGCCGCCATGGTGTTCGCCGATGTTGGTGATCCTGTCCTCCACCACGCGTTCGGGTCCGTACTCGAAGGTTCGGATCACGGTTTCGCCATGGGCGCGGTGGCCCACATGAACGAGCGATCCGGGCGGTAGCCCGGCCTTCCCTGATCGTTGGCGGACTTTCTTCATGGGTGTTCGATCGGGTTAGGGTCGCGTTCCGGCATATTCCGGTTCGGACACGGCGAAGGGGTTCTTCTGTACGAAATGCCGGATGGGCACGGAGATCGGGATGCCCTCCTGGGCGAAGCGTTCCAGGATCCTTTCGTTGAGCTCGTAGCGCATCACGCGTGCGCTCACCGGGTCTGGCGCCCATACATAGGCGCGCAGCAACACGGATCCTTCTTTGATGTCCACCACGCGGACGGCCACCTCAGGGTCTCCGGCCTGGACCTCTTCTGGTGTCCGCTTGTCGTATTGCGTTGGATGTGCCAGGCTTTCCTGCTCCATGATCCGGCGGGCCTTCTTCAGGTCGGCATCCACGGCCACCGGGATCTCCACGAACTGGCAGGTGGCTTCTTCGCGGATGCTGCTGTTCACGATCCGCTCCTCGCCGATGATGGAGTTGGGGATCACCACGCGGCGGTTCTCGAAGGTGAGGATGGTGGTATGCCGAAGGTTGATGTCCTCCACCGTGCCGAACAATCCCTGCTGCCCCACTTGGATCACATCGCCCACGCGGAATGGTTTGAACGAGACGATGAAGATGCCACTGATGATATCGCTGAAGGCCTTCTGCGCGGCGAAGCCGAGTATGGCCACCAACAGGCCCGCACCAGCGAATAGGGTGAAGGCGAACGAACGAAGCGAGGGGATGGTGTACACCACGGCGAAGAAGGCGGCCACCACCACCACGGTGCGCACAGCATTCCGGAGAAAGCGGTACTGGGTGAATTCATCGCGCCCTTTGGCCTTTCTCCGGGCATAGCCACGGCGCAGGATCAGGTACATGATGCGCTCCACGAGCCAGGCCGCGGCGACCACCCCGGCGATCTTCACCAACAACAACAGGTCCATGCCGATCGTGTGGAGGAACGAGCTTAAGGCTCCCGGTTCTGCGGCGGATGTGGCGGGCATGGTCGTGCGGGTCCATTGAACGCTGGACCTCACCCAAAGATCCGGTCCGCTACTGACCCGGGTTGAGCGGTGTGCACGGAGTTGTCAGTTATCCATTGTCAGATCCATGCTCGGGGTAGCTCGAGGATGTCCGGGGCAACCTACCGGACCGCGACGGTGCTACCAGGTCAGGGGCGCCAAGGGCGAAGGTCAGGGAACATGGTACTGCCCGCCGGCACCTCCACCGGTTCCTGTCCCGCCCGGAACACTTTCATGTTCTTGCCGTGCAGTTCCATGCGCCCATTGGCCACGTGCAGGAGCGAGCCCTCACGCAGTCCGACAACGGTGATATGCGTGTTCAGCGCCAAGTATTCGGCGATGCGTTGATCGCGGCTTTCACCACCATGGCCAGGGATCGTCGCCTCGGTATAGTGCGGATTGATCTGGAAGGGAACCAGGTGCATGGCCCGCAGCGTTGGTGGTTCCACAATGGGCATGTCGTTCGTGGTCATGATGGTGGGGCAGGCCACGTTGCTGCCTGCGCTCCAGCCGAAGTAGGGCAGGCCGTCCTTCACGCGGTGCGCGATGGCCTTGATAAGACCTGTGCGATAGAGGTCGCGCAGCAGGAGGAAGCTGTTCCCTCCACCAACGGCCACGGCATCCACGGTGTTCAAGGTGGCCGAAGGATCGACTTCGGCATGCAGTGGTACCAGGTCCACACCCAGTGGCCCGAACACCTCGTTCACCTTGGTGTGGTACGCATCGCGCTGTGCCTCGGGCGCGGCGTAGGTGGCCAAGGCCACACGTTTCTTGCCATTCACAAAGGCGCGGACATGATCCATCGGCCATTGGAAGAACGGTTCGCCGGGCATGGTGGAGTTGGAGAGCAGGAGGAGTTCCATGGTCTATTCAATGACTGTGCCGTGAATGGTCAGTGTGTAAGGGGAGGGCGATCCTTCCACCTCCAGGTCGATCCGGCGTTCCATCGGTCCGGGGCGTGTTCGGCCGGTGTAGCTCAAACGTATGGTTCCCGATCCTCCGGGTGCCAGCGTGGGCGGCACGCTTTCCACCAGGATGCAATCGCAAGAGGTGCGACCACGGTTGATGGTGAGCGTTGTTCGCCCGTTGTTCACCACGCGGACCGCGAAGTTCTGCGGCACGCCCTGGCGGACCGTGTCGATGGAGTAGTGCATGGCTTGGCCGAGCGGGATGGAGGATCCATCGAGGTGCACGCGTTCCACCTCGATCCTTCGTTCACGTGCAGCTTCCACACCATACACCGACCGCCCGAGGTCATTTCGGTCGTCGCTCACGCCCGAGGCCGATCGGTCTTCCCCGAAGGGCAGTACACGAAGCCGGAGCACCCCTCCATTGGTGGCGGTGCTGTCCATGTACGTCTTCAACCGGCCGCCTTCAACCGTGGACAGGTGGTTCCGCAGGCTTTCGATGCGGCGTAGGCTGAGGTTGCGGTTGTAGTCGTTCCGCGCCAAGGGGCTGGCATGTCCGCGCACATCCAGGGTGATGTGTTCGCCGTGCTCCAGTGCCGGGATCAAGGCCTGTATCAGTTCGTCGAGCATCTTCCGACCGTGCTCCACTTCGTTGGTGAAGAAGGCGTCGAAGGTCGTGGGGTCTTCGTATGCGCTGCGATAGGTGGCGATGAGCTTGCGGTAGGCATCGTACGTATGGCCGTAGCGCTGGCTGGTGGTGGTGCGGCGTGTGCGGGGCTCAGGTTCGTCGTTGTGGAAGTACAGTTTCAGTGGGAACCGTTGTTGGATCCGGAGCAGTGCATCCATGGCTTTCGAGGTGGCCTCGGCGGCGCTATCCACAACGGGTGTGGATGGGATGTGCGCCTCAGTGGTCTTGTGCAGACGCTGGGTACGGTAGATGTCGTTACAGCACGTTTCACCCTTGTTCGCGAAGGAGCCAATGCGGTTGCTGGTGAACCAACCCACCCCGGAAAGCGCATCGTACACCGGATAGAGGTCGTTCGCAGGCGAGTTCAGCATGGTCATGTTCTTCGGTGCCGCGAATGCACCGCTGGTCCACGGGCTTTGGAAGATGTCGTACCCACCAAGGCCCGCATGGTAGTCACTGCTGAACAGGAGCGCTCCGGTGGCGCCATCGAAGGAGGGTGTGCTTTCATTGCCGGGGGAGTTCACCAAGGGGCCGGCGTTCCGGATGTTGGAAAGGGTGTTGCCAACAAGATCACCGTACCAGATGTCGATCCCCCCTTCACCGCCGGGACTTGCGAAGAAGAGCACGTCCTTGCCCTCCATCGTCGTGGACCACGGTTGTGTGGCACCTGGGTGAGCCTCCAAGCCCGACACGGGAACGGCGGGGCTGTTGGGTGTGCGCGTGGCGATATGTTTCGTGCCATCGCCACCGATCATGGTGAAGAACATGCGCGCACCATCGGGCGCCCACATCAGGTTGGCCTGTGCGTGCCCTATCGCATCGGCAGGTCCTTGCTCTTGCATGGGCAGGCTCCATCCCTGTGCGGTGGGTCTGCTGGTGAACAAGGCCACGCGGTAGTTCGCGGTGTCCTGCACCTGGCCGTCATCGTTCAGGTCGCCGCGCAGGCTGCTGAACCAGAGCGTGCTGTCCGGTCCTGGCCGTGCGCCGAACTCACTGTCGTTCGTGTTCACCGGTGCGGGTAGGTGCGACACTTCGAATTCGGCATCCGGCAGCTCTTGCTCGGCGAGCTGGCATCCGGCGATGGCATTGCGTGCACGGCGCGCAAGTGCGGAGTTCGGGTCCTTCTCCTTGCTCAATACCTTGTTCCACGTGATCAAGGCGTCACTGTATCGACCATCGCAAAGCTGCATCTCGCCCAACCAGCGGAGCGCATCGCGATAGGTGCGTCCTCCATCCTTCTGGTATACGCGATGGTACAGCTCGATCGCCTGTGGGTACTGGTTGCTTGATCGGCAAGCTTCGGCTTGTTTCCATTGCAGGTTCAGGCGTCCGGGTTCCAATGCCAAGGCAGCGGCGTAGAAACGTGAAGCACCGTAATACTCCTCCCTGGTCATGGCGCGGTCGCCCCAAGTGGTGAATTGGTCAACGGATTGGGCAAGGACGCCTGGTGTTGCCGGAGCGATCGAGATCGCCAGCAGGAGCATGCAACGCCAAGTGTCGGAGATCGCTTTCGCGATCGTGCCCGCGAGCGTGGTCGCGGGGCGACCTCCGTTCGCGGGCCATGCGGCAACATCGTTCGGATGGGTGTACCTCATGCTCAGATCTGCGGGGGGCAGGCCTTGTATCGTACGGGGATCGCGGGGCGCTTTCGAAGGATCCGGATCGCCGTGAGTTCGATCCCTCCCCGGTTGCGGCTTGCGGGCACCAGGTCGCTGGTGTTGATGTCATAGCTCAAACCGAAGGTCCAATCGTCGTGCTCCAAACCGGCGTAGAGGTACCCGGCATCGGCGGCGCGGTAGTGTGCGCCGAGGAGCACGGCGCGGTTCAAGCCATAGCTATCCAGTAGGATGTAGCGCAGGTTGGTGCCGAGGTCCATTTCCCGGAATACACCCTGCGCCATGTATTGCACCATGGGCAGCAGATCGAGCTTGGTGCCGATGGGGAAGCGCGCCATCACCTGGCCGGTCATGCGCACGTCCAGGTCGGTGCTTGGGCCGCTCAGGAAGCTGATGCCGGGGGTGGAGAGGTTGAACGCTCCAAGCGCCACCTGCACGTGTGTGCGCGCATCGGCCTGGTAGTGGTACGAGGCGCCGGCATGAATATCGGCGTGGGTCATGGCGCTGCGTGCGAACTGCTCTCCAGTGGCAAGGTCGGGGTCGTAGTAGTAGCCGTTGTACTGGTTGTCGAAGGTCAGGTCCGCGCGGTCGAGGGAGAGCGAGGTGAACCCCACCTGTATCCCACCACGGAGGGAGTGACGGCGCTCATGCCCGAGGCGTGTCGTCCAGCTCGCACCGATGCTCAGGTGGGTCAGTTGCAGCTTGCTGTCTCCGGCCTTGTCGTTGAAGAGCCATGCGCCGAGACCCAGGCCCTGAACACCGGTCGCGTTGGCGGCATCGCCACCAAGTGCGAAGGTGCGGTAGGGCGTGGTCACCGAACGCCACTGTTGACGGAATATGCCGTTGAAGCGATAGTCCCCATCGAAGGCTCCGATCAACCCCGGGCCTGATGCCAACGGTGCATTGAAGAACTGCGAGAAGTGGATGTCCTGTGCGGTCGAGGGGAGGGCGAAGAAGGCGAGTAAGGTGAGGAAGAGAAGGCGGGGGGCGGAGCGCAGAGGGTGAATGGTGAATGGGGAATGGGGAAGATGGAACGATCGGCCAAGGATCCCATTTCGACCTTGGGGGCGTGTTTGGTGGTAGCTGGTGCCATCCCTTCGGCAAGAAGCTGGCTTCCCACTCACCATTCGCGATCCACCGTTCATTGTGATCATCGCACCACCGTGATGTTACCCTTGTTGAAGTACGCCTGCCCATCCACGCAGGTGGCGGATAGGTGGTACACGAAGACCGCGGGATCCACCGGCTTGCCTTCGAACAGGCCATCCCATCCGTGGTCGGGCCGGGTGCTTTCGAACACTTTCTCGCCCCACCGGTCGAAGACCATGAACTGCATGGAAGCGATGTTGCGGCCACGGACGTAGAGCACGTCGTTCTGACCGTCGCCATTGGGCGTGAAGGTGTTGGGAACGAAGATGTCGGGACCGTCGCAGATCAGTTCACGCACCTCCACCAGGACCTGCGCATCCTTGGCACATACGCCATCGGACACCTGCACGGTGAATAACGTGGTGGCCGTGATCGAGGCCGTGGGATCGGCAATGGCATCGTTGCTCACCAGGCCGGATGGTGTCCATTGGTACATCAGCCCCGAGGGGAAGGCCTCCAGCTGCACGGTGCCCGCACCGATGAGAAGAGGAGGTGTGGCGGTGGCGAGGATCGTGGTCCCATCCAACGGGGATACCACCACCTGGGTCGAATCGCTCCACGTACAACCGGTAGGGGTGGTCACCTCGACATGGAACATGGTGCTGGTGGGCGCTTGGATCCAGATCCGTGCGGTGCCCTGCCCGGACCGGATGAGGTCCTCTGGGGTCCAGTGGATCGTGGAGCCAGGGTCGGCCCCGAAGAGCATGACCGCACCGGTGTCCCCGGCACAGAGCGCTTCCACAGGCTGCAGGTGGATGCCACCGAGCGAAAGGTCGATGAACACACTGTCCAATGCACCACAGGCGTTGCCCGTGGGGCGAACGTAGAACCAGGCGTCGCTCTCAACCGGAACCACGGCCGTACTGTCCGTTGGCGAGGTGTTGAGCGTATCGCTGAATGCGGAGGAAGAAGACCAGTGGAATCCAGCGAATGCCCCACTGCCATTGGCCACCAGGAATGCGTTACCCATGGGACCGCAGACGAGCTGGTCCGGACCGGCATCGATGCTCGCCGCCCTCAAGGTGATGGTCTGCTGGGCCGTGGTGCTGCAGACACCGTTGCTGATCGTGAGGGTATAGGTCGTGCTGCTTGGCGGCGTGGCCACCGGATTGGGGACATGGGTGTTGCTCAGACCAACGCCGGGTGTCCATTCATAGATGATGTCTGGCGCTGTGATCGGGGTGATCCCGATCTGTGCGCTCTGGCCCGGGCAAAGGGTGGTATCAGGAAGGTCATACGAGCCCAGACCAAGGACCACCACCTGCCTGTATGTGGTATCGCTGTGGTTGCAGGTGACTTCGTTGGTTGCGATCAGCCGCACGGTGTACACCCCGGGTTGCGGATACACATGATCGGGTGCGGGGTCGGTGCTGGAGGTGTTGTCGCCGAAGTCCCACTGGTAACTGGCTGCGCCATAGCTCAGGTTCGTGAAGGAAACGGGGGCGGGCAGGCAGTTCACGGTGCTGTTGAAGTCGGCCACCACGATGGGGAAGTCCATGTCGAACTTGAATACCGCGTTGTTGCACAGGCCGCTGTTGTTCGTTGGACTCCAGGCCAGGCCATCGGGCGCAATGGGTAGGTCGGAGGATCCGCCGCAGCCGGCACATACGCTTTGGTAGATACGGCCCCTCCGGTCGAAACGGCTGGTGCCGCCATCCACATGTTCAGCACTGATGCTTCCACCGAAGAAGGTGGCGTAGTACAGGTCGCTCAGGTCGGTGTCGAACACGGCGAGATAGAAGTCGTTGCCGTCGGTGGTGGCTTGGAATGCATCGGCGGTCACGGGCAGGCCGGCGGTGCTCAACGATCCGCTCTGGATGGTACTGCCCCAGCCGCTTACGTAGATCTTGTTGCAATAGTCCACCAGAAAAGCGCTGGGTGAAATATCCGGCAGTCCATCGCCCTGGCCGAAGCGGGTGCTGAGCAGGATCGTGCTCAAGGAGGGGTTGAGCTTGGTGATGAACTGCCCGGCATTGGGCACACTGTAGGGTGCGTTCACGATGAAACTGGTGCTGGGTGCCTGCGTCTGGCCGAACAGGTAGATGTCGCCCTGTTGGTCAAGGTCGGCGAAATAGCATTGGTCGTACGCCGGGCTGCCGAAGTACGTGCAGGCCAGGACCGTGGAGCCATCGGCATCGAGGTGGGCCACGAAGCCATCGGCGATACCGCCTTGGAAGGTGACCTGTAGGGCGTTCGCGGTCACCGGCAGGTCGGGACTGCGCGTGCCTCCAGCGATGTAGATGCCATCCGTGCCATCCAACTCGATGTTGTACACGGCGTCGGCCTGCGAACCGCCGAAGTAGGAGCACCAGAACAGGGTGGATAGCGAGGCGTCCATCTTCACCAGCACACCGTCCTGCCCCCCCCCGCCAAAGGTCGGTTGAACGGCCCCGTTGGTCACCGGCAGATCGGCGCTGGCGGTGCTGCTCACGATGTATACGTTGTCATGGCTGTCCAGTAGCACCTCGCCACGGATCTCGTCGGCATAGTTGAACTTCAGGCCGGCGGCGGTGTTCATGCCATCGTTCCCCGTGCCGCCGAAGTAGGTGCTGGCCACCAGGTCGGTTCCGGCGGCGTTCAGCCGGGCGACCACGATATCCGAACCATTGGGGTAGTTGGCACCGATGCCATTGGTGAGGTTCAACGCTGTGCCACCATTGAACGATGTGTCGAAGGAGTTTGACGTGACGGGGAAGTCGATCGAGCTGGTCGTGCCATAGACGAAGAGCTCATCATTGGTGTTCACCACCAGGCTATGGGGGAGCTCATCGCTGCTGCCGCCCAGGTACGTGCTCCAGATCAATGCCGTTCCCGTGGTGTCGTATTTCGTAAGGGCCATGTCGATGCCGTCATGGAGACCATGGCCGCCAGCATGCACCACTTGATAGGCTCCGAGGGTGGTGGGGTAACCCTGTCCGAAAGCCGAGCTGCCGCTATACAGGAATCCATCGCGATCGAAAGTGGCGGTATAGCCGAAGTTGTTGGCGAACGAGCCGGAGTATGTGCTGAATACCAAAGTGGGGTCGATCACCACGGGGTGTTCCGGGTCGTACGGGCCAAGCTGGAAGCCGATCCCATCGGCCGTGCTTCGATAGGTGCAGGAGACCACTTTTCGTTCGCCCGCGATCTCTTGGTAGGCGATCGGGATGCGCTCAATGAACTCTCCCAGCGATGTGCGTAAGGTGAGCTGTTCCGGCGCCACGGAGATGGCGTCGACACCATCGTAGGTGAAGACGATCTGGGTAGGGTCCGCCCCAGGTCCGATGATCAGATCGTATTTGACCCCATTGTTCGCTACACGTGTGCGGAGGTCGATGCCTTGGTGGATGTGATGTTGGACCACCGCACTGAAGGCGTGGCATTGCCGTCCCCAATGTTCGGGGTCATTGCCGATCAAGTAGTTGTAGGTGCCGCGGCGGACCCCTGTGGATTCGATGCGCCGGGCCGGTCGGGTGCCAAGGAAGCGTAACCTGAAGGCGTGGTGCCGTACGGACGTGGGGGCGGTGGTCCCGGCATGGATATGGGCATGGGCGGTGGCCTCCATGGCCTCCTGGTCGAAGCGGTCGATCAGGATGGAACCCCGTTCGAGCCACACGGTCGCTCCGGCCAGCTCAGCACGGTGGGTGACGGCATCAGGCCACTGCCCGCGGTTCTCGATCAGCCCGGGCCCCTGCTGTGCGATCGCCCGTACAGCCACCAGGGCCACGAGCAACGCGAGCCACGTTCGGAGCATCCGCTGCATGGACACGAATGTACCGCAACGGACAACAATACCATTGGGACATTCAATAGCGGCCGAAGATGCGCGGCTATTCTTTCACAGGCCGATCCCGGAGGTCCGTTCCAATGCCGATGGCGTGGACCGTAGGGAGCGAAGCTACCGTGGGCTGGACCTACGGAACAGGTCTCGCGGAGAAGGCATGGGAAAAGAGCAAGCGGACCGGATGGTATTGGATATCCAAATGGTATGCAGCACGCGCTTGGCGCGGAAACGCACCAAGCGTTCAGCGGGTCTTCTGGAAGGCCTGCTGCTCGTCCTTCACCGTTAACCGGAACTCCACCCTGCGGTTCAGGGATCGGCCCTCCTCGGTCTTGTTGGAGGCGATCGGCTGGTTCTTGCCATGCCCGATCGGTACCAAGCGGTCAGCGGCAATGCCGTTGGTTGTGAGGAAGGCCTCCACGCGCTGGGCGCGCTGTTGGGACAGATCAAGGTTGTAGGCCCCCCCTCCGACGTTGTCGGTGTGAGCCTCGATCACCAGTTGCAGTTCGGGATACTGGCGCATCAGGCTCAATACCTGTTCCAGGGTCTGGCCGGAATCATCGTGGAGGTCCGCGCTCTTGTAGGCGAAGTGGATGGCATTGGTGCGGAGCCGGGTATGGTGCAGGTCCTGGACGCTGGCGAAGTCGAGTTTGCTCAGGTCCATCAGCTTGTCCACCTGCAGCACATGCACCTCGGCATCGAGGAACTGGAGTTCCTTCACCTTTTTGAAGACCTCGTAGAGTTCGTCCATGTTCTTGGCTTCGCCCACGGAGTAGGTGTACATCCCCCGTGCTGGGTCGAACCGTTCCACCACCCGATACAGTTTCCTGATCTCACTGAACTTGGGGTCGTCCAGACTCATCCGTTCCTTGGTGGCGAACAGTTCCACGGCAAAGGCCACGTCGCCCATGGCGTCGGCGGTCATGCCGAATTGATCAAAGGGCAGTTCCTGGAACTCGAAGCTGTGCGAGCGCCCGAACAAGTCCTGGTACTCGGCCACCACGGTCTGGTCCTCGTGGTCGTGGAAGCGGTCCAGGACCACCAGCTCGCGCGTATTGCATCGGTTGGTGATCACACCTTCCGCGTTCGCCTTGGAGAGGATATCAAGTTTCACCGTATAGGTGCCAGCGGCTTTGAAGGCATGAAGCACCTTGTTCCCGGTCAATGTGGTGCCATCGCCCAGGCTCCAGTGGTATTCAGCGGCCGCCATGTCGGGCAAATGGCTTTTATAGGCATCCAACGCCAGCTTGCGCCCGGTGCGGATGGTGTCTGGCGCGTTGATCCATGCTTGTGCCACATCCTCCACCACCAGGTCGTGCGCGTTCAACGTATGGAAGATCGTACCGGTCTTTCTGTCCACCAGTAAGGAGCGAACGAGGTAGTTGCCCGGTGCGGTATAGCAATGGTCGGCTTTAAGATCCGTTACGCGGTTGCCGTCGCCCAGGTCCCAAACATGGTCGAGTGGGAGGCTGCTAGTAGCGGCATGTGGTTTCGCCTTGAACGAATAGCAGTAGTTGTTCGGTCGTTGAGGAACACATTCCCTGAATTTCGGAACGGTGTAGGTGAAGGCTTGGATCCTGTCCACGCCGGAACGATCGGAGCTGTAGTATCCGGAGCGTCCATCAGGACGGAAGGTGATGTGGATGTCGGAGCCAGGAGAGTTGATCGGCTCGGGCATCGCCTCGGGGCGCTGCCACGAACCACCGGAGGGCTGTGCCTGGTAGATGTCCAGCTTTCCGGATCCTCCCGGTCGGTCACTGGCGAAGTACAATGTCCCGTCTGGCCCGAAGGAAGGGAATGCTTCGTTGCCTGGACCGTTCACCAGCGGACCCAGGTTCTGCGGTTCGCTCCAACCGGTCTCGAGCCGGTCGGATCGGTATAGGTCAACTCCGCCGAGGCCACCTGGTCTATCACTGGCGAAGATCAAGGTGTGGCCATCCTTGCTCATGGCCGGATGCATGGTGGAGTATTTGGTGTGGTTGTGCTCGAACGGTATGGGTGCGGTCCAGGTGCCGTGGTCGAGGGTCGCGAAATAGAGGCCCAACGCACCATCCGAACGAAGGTTCGAGAGTTTCTTCGGAAGTGCCAGGTTCCGGGTGAAGCAGATGGCTTTTCCGTTGTCGTAGAACGAAGCCGGACCTTCGTTCACCGGCGTGGTCAGGTTGGCGCTGAACAGGGTTGGTGAACGCATGGCGCCATGATCCAATGGCATCCAATAGAGGTCGGCCAGAGGCTTTCCTGTGTCGGCATCCTTGAAAGCGATTGTGGCACTGGTCTCCCGGATGGAACAGAAAACGAAGCCCGAGTCCAAAAGCACCGGCGCATAGTCCTCGGTGTAGGCACCAAGGTCCATCGGCTTCACCTCAATGACCCCCTGTGCTACAAGGTGTAGGGATAGGAAGCTCGCGTAGGCAATGGAGAGGGAACGTTCCATCAGAAGTATCGAGGGTCACGTGCGCGCACCCGGTAACCGAATTCGTATTGGAGCATCACCTCGTGCGAACCCAGATGGTGCGAGGCGAGCCGGGAGAGTCCAAGGTCGTAGGCGTAGCCGATGCGCCACTGGGCGTTCGGTAGCACATCCAACGAGGCTATGAACGCGTCGCCGGTGCGGTACGAAGCGCCGATCCAGAACCTGTCCTTCACGATCAGGTTGGTGCTCAGGTCGGCTTGTAGGCCACTGGAAGCACGGTATCGGACCAGGGAGGAAGGCTTCAACTTAAGGTCGTTGTTGAGGGTGAACACATAGCCACCGGTGATCATCGGTTGCAGGTCGGGCTTGCTGTCCGAGAAGCGCCAGCCCTCGCTGTTCGCTTTGTACCGATGGTGGATGACGAACGGTGCGGAGATGCCGACGAACCAGGTCTTGGAGTGGTAGTACGCACCAGCACTGATGTTCGGACGCACTGCGCTGCGCGTGTCCGCAGCGAAAGCCTGGTCTCCGGTCTGTTGGATCGCCAATGAGGTCCATTCACTACGGAGCAAGGTGATGCCGGCACCCACGCCGAACGCGAGTTTCCCATTTCTAAAGCGGATACGGTACGCATGGTTGGAGAAGAGACCGGTCTCCTGGGTCACACCGATCCTGTCGTTGTATACGAGGATCCCGAGCCCGAGTTTCTTCCGGGCCATGGGGCTGTGTACGCTCACCATCTGTGTTACCGGTGCACCGTCGAAACCGGTCCATTGGTGGCGATAGGTGAAGTTGGCCGTGAGGGCATCGCGACTACCGGCGAACGCCGGATTGATCACCAGGCCATTGAACAGGTAATGGCTGGTGAGGGGCGTGTGTTGCCCGTGGAGCAGGCCGCTCACCAATGCGACGACCAAAGTCGCGATATGACGTAGGATACTCACCGCTTGATCACGATGAAGCCGTTGTACGAACGATCCCCACTAAGGTTCAGGACATAGAAGTAGGTGGCATCTGGCAGGTCCTGCCCACTACCCGATCGGCCATCCCATTCGTTGGCATAGGCCGTGTTCTCGTAGACCAGTTGTCCCCAGCGGTTGTACACGGTGAGTCGGCTGTCGGGGAATGCCATCATGCCGGTGATCTCGAAGCGGTCGTTCTCCCCATCGCCATTGGGTGAGAAACCTTGCGGGATGAAGAGGTCCTTCACGATGATACGTACCGTGTCGGATGAACTGCCACATGGCCCGAGCGTGGCCGTTACCAGGAATGTGTTGGTGCCCGACCCAAGCCCGTGGACCATGGTCTGTTGTGCCGCTGGTGCCTCGATCATGCCGGCGCCGGAGATCAAGTTCCAGGTGAGGTCGGCCCCGGGTGTGGCCACGGCCATGAGTGTTGTTGCGTGCGTTACTTCGAGGTACTGGTCGTCTCCGGCCGATACCTCAACGGGGTCCACCTGATCCAGACGCGTGAGTCGCAAGGTGTCGATAGCGATACATGCACCTTGCGTAACGGTCCAGCTCAGCAGATGTGTTCCTGGAGCGGCGATCTCGATGGTGGTGGTGGGTGAAGCGGGATCGTGGAATAGGATCCCGACCGGTCCGGACCATTGACCCGTGCCAAGAGCAGCGAGCGTGGCGTGCGCGGCGCACACGGTCTGATCCGGACCTGCATCGCTGGAGCATGCCTCCATTTCCCCGATGCATTCACAGGATGAGTTCCAGGTATCGTTCACCGTTGTAGGGTCGTTGTCGTTGCAGGCGGTGCCGGGAAGGGACGTGCCGTTCACGACTCCCGCGCAGTCGGTGCAAGCGGCGTTGGGTGTGATGCCGGTGGTTCCTCCGGCGCAGGTCCCGCAGGCGTCGATGGCAGCGGTCCCGTTCGCCACCCCAGCGCAGTCGAAGTTGACCGGCGTACCTCCGCACTCGCAACCGGTCGTCCAGGTGTCATTGGGGGAATGGGCGTGGCCGTCGTCGCCAGGACTGCCGAACGCGGCAGAGCCGTTGCTAACG
>CAUJED010000141.1:0-7598 GCA_963169535.1 Bacteroidota bacterium
TCGGGTGCTCCGCTGTAGCTGCTTCGTGTCCGCCAGCATCCACGGCGCTACGGGGTCTGCTCGTTCCTCGCAGCCTCCGCGCTGCACGTGGCTGCACGGTGGCCCCTTCAGCAGGCTGCCGCTGCGCCCCCTCACGCGGGCATTCCGCAAGTCCCGTCGAGCATCGCTCTATCACGCCCCCATACAAACCTTCCCAATAATGTTGTAACGCCTCCGCCTGCCCAAGGCCCTTGTTTTGTACCCAGAAAGCAAGCCCATGAACACCCTGAACCTCTTTTCCTCCGTGGCCGCACTCCTCGTGCTGGCAACGAGCAACGCACAGGACGGATCCCACGTTAACGGGATCAAGAACGCACGCACCGTCACCGTGGCCGTGAACGGCGACTGCCCGATGTGCGAAAAGACCATCGAGAAGGTGGCCTTCGTGAAGGGCGAGGCCACCGCCGATTGGGACGTGGACGCCAAGACCGCGCAGATCACCTTCGACAGCACACGCACGAACCTGGACGCCGTGCTGAAGCGCATCGCCCTGGCGGGATACGACAACGAGCGTTACCTGGCGCCCGAGGCGGCCTACGCCGCGCTGCCCGGCTGCTGCCAGTATGAGCGCAGCCTCAAGCCTTCGACCGCTGCGGAGCCCGCGCACGATCACAACGCTCATGTCGCCACACCGGTGGCGCAGAACGAAGCAGGTCCGTTCGATGCGGTGCTCGCGGCCTACTTCCAACTGAAGGATGCGCTGGTGGCCTCGGACGCCACTGCCGCGAAGAAGAAGGCCGTGGCGCTGGACGGCATCATGCATTCCGTGGACGCGACATCGCTGACCCCGGAGCTGCAAGGCACCTGGACCGAAGTGATGAAGGCGGTGATGGAGCACCTGCATCCGCTGGGCACCACCGATGACCTGGAGAAGCAACGCGCGCTCTTCGCCAAGCTCACGCCCGGTATGCTGCAGCTGGTCAAGGCCGCACCAACGGCGCAACCGGTCTATCTGGACCATTGCCCCATGTACAGCGGAGGCGCGGATTGGCTCAGCCGTGAGCAGGCGATCAAGAACCCTTACTACGGCGCAGCGATGCTCAGCTGCGGAAGGGTGAAGGAGACCATCGCGAAGTGAGGGAGGCCCGAAGCCGATCGACATGGTCCCATTGCGGATGATCCCTTCCATGCGGTACCTGCCATTGATGCTCGCGCTGCTGACGGGACCTGTCCGGGCGCAGACCGCACAGCATGCGGCGCTGGGCACTTCCCACCTGACCGACGGCTTCACCCCGAAGGTGACGCGTTACGACCTGGTGATCACCGACACGCTGGTCAACTTCACCGGCAAGACCCGCAAGGCCTACGCGGTGAACGGCGGCATCCCCATGCCCACGCTCACCTTCACCGAGGGCGATACCGCGCTGATCGTGGTGCACAACGCCATGGCCAAGGAGGAGGCCTCGTTGCACTGGCACGGCCTCATCCTCCCGTACCGCTACGATGGCGTGCCCTGGCTCACCACCGCGCCGATCAAGGCGGGCGAGACCCAGGTGTACAAGTTCCCGCTGGTGCAGAGCGGCACCTACTGGTACCATTCGCACACGGGTCTGCAGGAGCAGAACGGCATGCACGGCGCGCTCATCATCCACAAGCGGAACGCGCCACCGATGCCCGAGCAGGTGGTGATCCTGAGCGAGTGGACCGACATGAAGCCCAAGGAGGTGCATCGCCGCCTGCATGCGGCCAACGACTGGAGCGCGATCAAGAAGCACCAGCTGCGGCCCGGTACGGTGCAGAGCTACAGCGATGCGGTGAAGGACGGTGCGCTGGGCACCAAGCTCACCAACGAGTGGAAGCGGATGAACGCCATGGACGTGAGCGACGTGTACTACGACCTGTTGCTCGCCAACGGCCGCCCGGAGGACGAGGCCCCGCAGCTGAAGGCGGGCGACCGCGTGCGCATCCGGCTCATCAACGGAGGTGCGAGCAGCTATTTCTGGATCACCTACGCCGGTGGGAAGATGACCGTGGTGGCCAGCGACGGCATGGATGTGGAGCCGGTGGAGGTGGACCGCTTCATCATGGGCGTGGCCGAGACCTACGACATCATCGTGACCCTGCCGGCGGATGGCGTGAGCTACGAACTGCTCGCCACCAGCGAGGACCGCGTGCGCTCCACTTCAGTGTGGCTCGGTACGGGGATCCGTCAGCTCGCCGCGCCTTTGAAGCCCTTGAAGTACTTCGAGGGCATGAAGATGATGAACGACATGATGCGCATGAACGGCGACCTCGACGACATGGGCATGCACATGAGCCTGCAACAGATGGACATGAACGTGGTGATGTACCCGGAGATCATAGGCGACAAGGACGCCACGCATACCGAAGGTGCGGGACATGATCATGGTGGCGATCGCTACAACAGTAACGCGCTCTCGGAGATCATCACGCTGAACTACGCGATGCTGCGCTCGCCCACGCCCACCGCGCTACCGCCGGGTCCGGTGAAGGAGTTGAGGTTCACGCTCACCGGCAACATGAACCGGTACCTGTGGGCCATCGACAACAGGACCGTGAGCGAGACGGACCGCATCCTGATCCGCAAGGGCGAGAACGTGCGGATCATCCTCACCAACAACAGCATGATGAGGCACCCCATGCACCTGCACGGCCATTTCTTCCGCGTGGTGAACGGGCAAGGCGATCGTGCCCCGCTGAAGAACGTGCTCGACATCATGCCCATGGAGACGGACACCATCGAGTTCGCCGCCACGGAAGAAGGCGATTGGTTCTTCCATTGCCACATCCTCTACCACATGATGAGCGGAATGGGCCGGGTGTTCACCAACCCTGCGGCACAGCCCGATCCCGCGTTGCCCGACGCGCGCAAGGCACAGCGTCGCTTCGAGCGCGAGGACAAGGCCTGGCATTTCATGGGCATGAGCGACTTCGCCTCCAACGGCATCGACGGCGAGGCCATGCTGCAGAACAAGCGGTGGAGCCTGCAGACGGAATGGCGCCTGGGCTACAACGCCATGCACGGACAGGAGGTGGAGGCCCACTTCGGGCGCTACCTCGGCAGAATGCAGTGGTGGTTCCCCAATGTCGGAATCGACTGGCGCACCCGCGAGGAGCACGGCGAAAGTCCCGAGGACAACCTGTTCCGGCAGAACAACACGAAGGACGGTCGTCATGTGGCGCACATCGGCTTCCAGTACACGCTGCCCATGCTGCTCGTGCTGGATGCCCGCATCGACACCGATGGCCGCCTGCGCGCGCAGCTGATGCGCGAGGACATCCCGCTCACGCCGCGCCTGCGCCTGGACCTGATGGGCAACAGCGACTACGAGTACATGGCCGGCCTGCGCTACATCTTCGACAAGTCGTGGGCCGTGCGCGGGCATTACGACAGCGACATGGGCTGGGGTGCGGGCGTGTCGATCAGCTATTGAACACCGGGCCGGATCGAGCGCCGCAGTGCCGCCCATCCAACCCTGCCCTCAGTTCCTTGCCTTCCTGAACGCCGACGGGGTCATCCCCACCCATTGCCGGAACGCGCGGTGGAAGGACGACACATCGCCGTAGCCCAGCCGGAGCCCGATCTCCGCGATCGCCAGCTCGGGGTTCGCGAGGAGGTTGCGCGCGATCTCCTCCTTCACCGCATCGCTCACCTGCCGGAAGCTGGTGTCCTCTTCCTGCAACTTCCGCTGGACGGTGCGCGGTGTCATGTGCAGGACGTCCGCCACCAACTCCAACGGCGGAAAGGTGATCTGGGCGTGCCGCAGGATGGCCTGTTTCACCTTCTCACTGAAGGATGCGGGGCCGGCTTGTTCACGCACGCGGGCGTCGAGCAGTTCCTTGAGCGTCGCGTTCAAGCGCGGATCGTAGCCGATGATGGGCGCTTGGAGGTCCTGCGCGGCGAAGACGATGCAGTTGGCGGACTGCCCGAAGGAGGGGCGGCAACCGAGGATGCGTTCATGCTCCGCAAGGTCCACGATGCGCAGGTATCGATAGCTGGCACGCAGCGGCCGGATGCGCCTGCCGGTGAGCAGATGCAGAATGTGGAGGGCCCCGGAAAAGGCGAAGTCCACGCTGTGGCGTGCGGTCTCGGGTGACATGTCGTTCCACACCTGCACCGGCTCGCAGTGGTAGATGGCTTCCTTCCCCTTCAGTTCCAAGCGGAACTCATACAGGCGCGAGAACGCATTGGTGAACTGCTGCACGGTCTGCAACGCCGAGAGCGCATCGCGGCAGCTCTGCATGATGTGGCCGGTGAGTCCCAATACCGATGCGGTGGTACGCTCCCCGACGTGCAGCCCCAGTTGGGCATCGCCGGAGAGGTGAAGCGCGGCGTCCATGATCGCGCAGTTCTGCTCCAGCGTCAGCCGGATGTCCGCGTTGTCGAGGTCAGCCTCCGAGATGTCGGCGTTGGCGCAGATCATGGCCACGCCCTGCGGTCCTTTCCCGGCGAACAGCACGATGCTGCGCAGGATGGGCATGGCCACCCAGAGCGAGGCGGGTGCAGTGGTGCCGAAAGGTCCGGGGTTCATCGGGGGTCGATCGGGCACCGAAGGGCACCCGCCGATCCGAAAGTAACCGGGGCGTTGGAACCGGCGTATGCGCCCACCGCATGCGCTGGCGTGAAGTGTCAGGCCTTTGTCGTGAACCGTCGATCACCGGGCCCGCCGCACCGGGAAGATTTGCGACCACAACGGAACACCATGCACCACACCGATCGCTACCGCGCCATCATCGGCGGCATCACGCTCCTCTCCGGACTGTTGGCCGCCGCATGCCTCATCATGGGCACCCTGGCCGTGGAGAACGACTTCGCCGCGTTCTCCGACCCGCTCCTCACGCTGAAGCACGCGCACAACCATGTGTTGGCGTACTGGTTCAACATCCTCGACCTGTTCGGATACTACCTGCTGCTGCTGCCGCTGGTCTTCCACCTCCATCAACAGTACAAATACCGGTCGGCCTGGATGCCGCTCCTCACGTTCTCCGGGGCGTCCTACGCGCTTGTGGGGGCGGTCGGTGCCGCGATCCTCGCCGCGGTGTGGCCCGCGCTGATGCAGGACCACCTCGGCACCTCGGGCCCGGATCAACAGGCCGTCGCCATGGTGTTCAAGGCCATCACGCTGGCGGTCACGCAAGGTCTGTGGAACATGCTGGAAGTGCTCTTCGGCGGGGTGTGGTGGATCGGGCTGGGCCTGTTGTTGTACCCGGCCTCGAAAGGGATCGGACTGCTCACGTTGGCCACGGGGGCGTTCACGCTCCTCGATGGCATCGGCAACATCCTCGGTCTCGCCGCGCTCGCGGAGGTCGGCCTCAACGGATACCTCGTCCTCGGTATCCTCTGGCCCATCATCATGGGCGTGCGGCTGATGCGCGGTGAGCGCGCCGACGAGCCCATCGCACAGGACTGAACCCACGGACCCACTTGCACCCATGACCACCATGAAAAAGATCCTGAAATGGACCGGCCTGGTGTTGGTCCTCGGCACCATCGCCCTGTTGATCGCCGTGCTCGGCCGCCAGGACCTCCGGTACGAAGCGCCGCTGCCGGACCTGCACGCCAGCCGGGACAGCGCCATGATCGCCCGCGGGGCATACCTGGTGAACGGTCCGGCGCATTGCTCGGGCTGCCATACGGACAACGCGCATCAAGCGGCCTACCTGCGTGGCGAGGACGTGCCGATGCACGGTGGTTATGCGTTCCAACTGCCCGTGGGCACCGTGCGTTCCGCGAACATCACCAACCACCCCGAGCATGGGATCGGCCGGATGAGCGATCCGCAGATCGCCCGCGCCCTGCGCTATGGCGTGGGCCACGACGGTCGCGCCATCTTCGACTTCATGCCGTTCTACATGTTGAGCGACACGGACCTCACCGCGATCATCAGCTACCTGCGCACGGAGCCCGGCAACGCGAACGAGGTGCCCGCGCACGACCTGAACTTCCTCGGCAAGGCTGTGAAGGCGTTCCTGATCAAGCCGATGGGACCCTTGGATGCCGAGCGACCGAAGGCCCTGGTGCCGGACACCGGCATCGCCTACGGCGCCTACCTCGCCAACAGCGTGGCGAACTGCGCGGGCTGCCACACCGCACGCGACCTCACGACCGGCGAATTCACCGGCGTGCCCTTCGCGGGCTGGACACACATGGAAGGCAACGTGCCCGGGACCTTCTTCAACGCCCCGAACCTCACGCCGGACCCGACCACGGGCCACTTGGCCAACTGGAACTTCGAGGTCTTCAAGAACCGCTTCCGCGCAGGCCCCGCGTTCCCCGACAGCCCCATGCCCTGGGCCAACTTCGCACGCATGAGCGAGGATGACCTCAGGGCCATCTGGAACTACCTGCACTCACTGCCACCGATCTCGAACGAGACCGGTCCGTTGCGCGTGCCGGAAGGGCAGAACTGAACAGGTGCGTTCCCGTGGGCTGAGGCTCTCGAAGCACAAGTGTTCAGTTCAACCGGCCATTCACGGGCAATCCGGCGCATAGTCCGGTCCGTCCTGTGCCAGGGAGGTGCGGAACCAGCGATCACCGTCCAGGAAGGTTTTTCCATCCTCCCAGCCCAGCCGGTGCTCCACGACGGTGCCATCGTGGTATTGCAGGCGCAGTGTGGCCATTCCGCCGATCCCGCGAAGCACCCGCCACGTTCCTGAGCCGGCGTTGGAGCCGCTGCCGTAGCCCGATGCATCCGCGCCGCCTATGACATAGCCGCTCGATGAGGTGGTCTTGAAGTGGCCTTCCGGGCAGAGGTCGATGCGCTGCTCGGAGCTGTAGCCGCCGCCGATGCCGCCCTCCGTGGAGGACGGACTGTTGTAGCTCTCTAAGCGGGTGAGCCGCGTGCCCGACAGCCGCGCTTTCCATTGATCGTCCTCGGGAAGTTTCGCCGTGGACGCGCCTTGGCCGGATGGCTTGGTGTAGCGGATGCTGGCCAGGATGCGGCCGAGCGCCTCTTCGAGCGCGGGACCGAAATGTTCGTGCGGGGCGATGGCCATCACGTTGGCCGTGTTGCCGCCGTAAGGATTGAGCCGCGCACGGACTAGCACCTTCACCGCATTGCCCTGCATGGTGCCCGTTTGCTCCACCCGCACCGTGCCGTCGGCATCCATGCTCGGTGCCTCGGTGGGGCTCAGGATGGTCTGCCCGTCGTTCGTGCTTTCGGAAAAGGTGCGGACCACTTCGGCCTGGTCGGCGAATCGCTTCGGGGCGATGAGGATCATGCCGGGCACGCCTTCATTCTGCATCAGGTATCCGTCGGACCCCATCGCCCCCGCCCAACCTGCGGGGATGGTGAAGCCGAACCCGTGGCCGGCATCGGGCTGTTCGCCGCTGAGCACCTGCGCCCGGGCGACATGGATGGTCGCCAGCAACAGCATGGTGAGGATGATGTTCCGCATGGAATGCAAGTTCGGAAAAGGACGGGTTTCGGAACAACGTTCTTGAGCCGGAGGTGATCAGGTGATCCGGAGGACAGAAAATGCCCCCGCCACACCGCATGCGACCTCACGTTCGGCGATTTCACCGGCGTGCCCTTCGCGGGCTGGATGCACCTGGAAGGCAACCTGCCCGGGACCTTCTTCAACGCCCCGAACCTCAT
>CAUJED010000142.1:0-47911 GCA_963169535.1 Bacteroidota bacterium
GGGTGCCTCGAAGAACCTCGAACGGATGGCGCGCGCCGCTATCATTCGTCCAGACGAGGCGCTCCGAAGAGAGGATACTGGATCGAAGTATCCGACTGAGGAGCAACAAAGTATGGGCGAATGAGAGCAAGCGATGACCGCCCTGCTTCTTTCTCATGAACGCCGCCGGAACGAGGTTCTTCGAGGTACCCATTAGGCTGTGCCTGACAATAAATAGCCTCGGGGTCCTTCGTTCAGGAGATCCCGAACAAGCTCTTAGAACTTCGCCTCGCGCTTACGACGTGTGCGTTGACCGGTGGTCGCCTTGCCCGATGTTCTCCGTTGGCGCACGGCAAGCTCTCGCTCGTAGTGGACCATCAACCGTTGCGACCTGGCCTGGAAGCCCTTGGTGTAATCCACATCCCAACTCAAGTTCCGAACGCTCTGCTTGTATTCGGCACGGGCCACAGGCAGCATGTACAGTTCCAGATCGAAACCATCGATCCAGGTGAACATGGTCATTTGCAGATCCATGTCGTAGAACGGCACATCCGGAAAAAGCGGCACTTTGCGTGCATCAATGTTCACATGTTTGGTGACCAGGTCGGCGCGGTGGAACCAGATCTGGTAGTCGTATCCGCGCTCCAGATACAACTCGTACTTCCCGTTATTCCCCGTGATCACCGTCTCGCGGTCCACGCTGTCCTTCACCAAACGCACCTGCACCCCTTTGATCGCATCGCCACTGAAATGCTCCGTGACGATGCCATGCAAGTGGATATGGAAGCCATGGGCGGCCATGGGAAAAAGGGCCCAGCCCAAGAGCGCTATCAGCCCACCCCAGCGGATCATGGGGTGAAATTAGGGCGACGACCACCTGGTGGACGGCCTCCTTGCGCACTTTTGCCCCAAACCCACTGTTGATGATCAGGCTGCCCGGCATCCGCGTGAACGAGAACCTGCATATCGCCTTGTGGCTGGTGAAGGACCTGGCCTGGCTGATGGAGTACCGGATCACCGGTCTGATGATGGTGACTCCGACCATCCTGATGGCCTGCTTCATCGCTTGGCAGTGCCGTGCCGACCGCCGCGAGCTGATCCACGCCATCGCCGTTATCCTCTGGATCCTGGCGAACAGCACCTGGATGATCGGCGACTTCTTCTTCGATGAACGGGGGCATGGTCTGGCCCGTGGGTTCTTCCTCAGTGGCCTTGCCCTGCTCGCGGTATACTACCTCGTGATCCTGCCGATGGCGATGCGTCGAAACCGTAACACCACGGTAACCAACGCTTGACCTGGGCGTCATCCCCCAAGGTCCGGCGATCCTAATTTCGCGGCCGTGGTCTCCGAGCGGATCTCTCCCTTGCGCGTTCGTTCCCGACGGGTCGTGCGGATCACACTGGCGTGGATGGTCATGGCGTGCGTGGCTGCGGTGTTCGAGCATGCCACCTTGTTGATCAACGGTGCGGACAGCCAGCTCCTCGACCGCCTGGCGGAGCGCCTTCCCACGACACTGCTTGCCGGCCTGTTCGGAGGGGGCCTGTACGTCTTCACCTTGCGCGATCGCTGGAGGCGGTGGCCGTACTTCCGCGCTGTCGGCCAAATGGCACTGCTCCTGTTGGTGGTCGTGTTGGTCCTCGAGGGCGCACGTTGGGCCTTGGGCCCTACCGCCGACGACATCACGACACGGATCCTGTATTACCACTTCCTGAGCAACTACGGCTATTGGCTGCTGGTGATGGGCGGCACCATGTTGATGGTCCGCCTGAACGATCAATACGGCGACGGCGGCATCAGCTACCTCTCGGGGTTCTACCACCGCCCCCGCCAGGAAGAGCGCATCTTCATGTTCCTGGATATGCGCTCGTCCACATCCATCGCGGAACGCCTTGGGCACACCCGCTACTTCGAGCTGCTCAACGAGCTATTCGCCGATATCACCGACCCCATCCTTTACTCCCGGGGCGAGATCTATCAATATGTGGGTGACGAGATCAGCGTGAGCTGGCCCCTTCGGCGAGGCATCGGCAAGCAGCGGTGCATCCGGTGTTTCCTGCACATCCGTGGCAAACTGAAAGCCAGGACCCCTCATTACCTCGCTCGGTATGGGCTGGTGCCCGTGTTCAAGGCCGGTTTCCATGCCGGGCCAGTGACCACTGGCGAAGTGGGCCTGGTGAAGAAGGAACGGATCTATAGCGGGGACGTGGTGAACACCGCCGCCCATATCCAGAACCTGTGCAACAAACACGGTGTGGACAACCTGATCTCCGGTGAGCTGGTGGCCTTGCTCGGTGCTCCAAGCATGGGTACGATGCGCCGGATCGGCAGCACGGAACTGAAGGGACGACGGCAGTCCATTGAGCTATGGACCATGGAGGCCGACGGTGCTGCGGCTCAGTAGCTGTAGCGATGGCCTTCGCACACCACCACCGTGCCACCTGCGGGGCTGTCGTGCACCACCGCATCGCCATTCACGGCGAACCGGGTGATGCCCGGTTCGCGCACCAGGTGTTTGCGCGTTCCATCCGTTCGAACCTCGTGAAGCTCGCGGTTCAGGTCGAGGTACACCACCCGATCCCCGGAGACCACCCATCGTTCGGGCACATGATCGGCCACCGCCACGGGGCCGTTCGCGCTCCAGAGCATGAGGCGCTCCTGCCATAGGTACAGAAGCACCCTATCCTGCACCCAGTACTGGGTTGGCATGCCGTCGGTCAGTAGCACCGCTTCGGCACCACGCCAGGCCTTCAACCGCCATGTCCCATCCACGAATGCCAGCAGACCATCACCGGCCTGCGCGCTCACCGGTCTCATGCCCGAAAGGCGCACCGTAGCATCGTTCCACTGGCCCATGAAGGCCCCGTTCGCTTCATCCCAATAGCCAACGATGTCGTTCCCGTTCACCGCGGACCCCACATCGGTGTGCGGGGCCAGCGTGCGTTCGGCGCCGTGGTGGAAGAACGAAGAACGGCGTTGCGAGTGATCGAAGAACGTGACGGTATTGGCCCCTTGGACCCATTGCGGCCCTGTGGTACCGGGTGCCACTGTGGCCAACGGGATACGTTGCCCGCGCCAGCTCGTGGCCAGTTCATGCGCCATGGTGTCCACGAAGACCACTAAGCTGTCCGACACCTGGAAACGGACCACACCGGTGGAAAGAACCACGGGTGTGGCCCCCCGAAGGGTCATCAAGGTATCGGCCACGCGCCATGCCACTTGATCACCACTGGCCTGCACCTCATCGGCATGTGTGGCGACCACGTTGGTGCCCGGTGCGTGGATGTCGTACACACAAAGTCGGCCTTGATGATCCACGAAGAAGACCCCGCTGCTCCGCGGGCACATCCGCTGCGGAGGTCGGGGATCCACCTCCACGAACCGGCCATCGTGAAAGAGCATCAGGCGATCCAGCGAGCTGATGAACGGTACCGTGCACTGGCCCTGCCCCCAGCCCGGGATCAGCAGGCCGAGCAGCAGGGCGAAGGCAACGTGCTGGCTCATGCGCTCTTCCGAGAACGGCCCACCTCGTGTACGCGTACCTCGCGCTTCCGGCCCTTCACCGGTGCCACCATCTCCGGACCGATGCTGAAGCGCTCCTTGACGTTGGGGATCCGTTCAAGCAGCTCGCTGGAGATGAGCAGATCCACCTTCAGATCCTTGGCCACACCCAACATGCGCGAAACGCTATTCATCACATCGCCGCTCAGTTCCACCGATCGTTTGGTGTGACCGATCTGGGCCGAGATCACCCTTCCTCCGTGCAACGCCGCACGGAAGCTGGGCACCACACCGAACTCCCCCTTCAGCGTTCCAGCATGTTGGGCGATCCGCTCTTCGATATCGAAGAAGAGGTCCAGGCAGTTCTCATCGTGTACGCCCACCTTCATCGGCCAGGTGAAGATCACCTCATCCCCCACGTACTTGTGGATCTCGGCCTCGTTATGCAATACGGCATCGGTCATCAGCGAATACGTGGTGTTGATGAACCTGAAGTACCGCAGATCGCCCATGCGCTCGGCCAGACCCGTGGAACCTACCAGGTCCAGGGTAAGCACCACGCGCTCCTCGGCCACGGGGCGCTCGTAGCGGCCAAAGATGAAACCGACGAACATGCGGCGACCCATGAACTCCTCCACTTGCACCACCAGGATGGCGATCGAGGTGATCAAAGCGACACGGAGCATCAATTGGTACAGCTGCCGCATCAGGAAGATCTGCTGCATCTTGTCCGGCCGGTCGTATGCGAACCAGTTGAATCGTTCCCCGTTGAACTTGAACGCCAGCACGATCAGGGCGATGGTGAGCACGTTGACCAACAGCACCTTGCCCAGGAACTGGAGCGGTATGGCCAGCTGGCGGAAGCGCCGCCCCAGGAGGTATTCTTCCAACACCCCGGTCCACAGCCCCAACAGCGCCCATGCACCCAGCTGCAGGTCGAGTGTACCACCGCTATAAAGGATGAAGGCCGAGGCCACCGCAACGGTGACCAAGGTGTACTTGGCCAGCTTGCGCAACTTGTATCGAGTAACGGCGGTCAAACGGACCGCGAAAATACACCGCTCGGACCAGGTGGTGCCGCGCCCGGCACACCTGGCGATCGGTCCTTGACAGCACGGTCACCGCATGGATGTGGAGGCCGATCGACCGGCGAAGCGCGCGACCCGCCATGGCCTTTCGCACCTTTGCCTCATGTGGCGACGAGCATTGAGCATCCTGTGGCCTCTGATGGAAGCACGTGCCACAGGTCGGCATGGCGAGCTCTCCGTGCGGTGGGAGGCGGGAAGCAAGGTGCTCAATTCACCGAACGGGAACCAGAGCTTCGGTGCGCTGCACCGGGTGTGGCAAGAGGTGTTCGCCCAATTGCGGCTGAAGGAGCGCCCCCCCCGACAGGTGCTGCTTCTTGGGCTGGGTGGTGGCAGTGTGCCGGCCATCCTGCGGGACGAGCTGGGTATCGCAGCCCCCATCACCGCCCTGGAACTGGACCCCACGATGGTGCATCTGGCCCGCACCCACTTCGACCTGGACCGACACCGCGACCTGCACGTTTTGGAAGGCGACGCCACCATTCAGCTCCATGCCTTGAAGGAACGGTTCCAGCTGGTGGTGGTGGACCTTTTCGCCGACCTGGACCTCGCCCGCGGGGTGGACTCCAAAGCGTTCCTGCGTGGCTTGCGCGAACGCTGTGCCCCGGATGGCCTGGTGTGCTTCAATACCGTGGCCTATGACCCGATCAGCGAACGAAGATGCCAAGCCGTTCATGACCTGAGCCTTACGCTCTTCGATCGCGTGGACGAGATCAGGCTCGAAGAGTGGAACCGGGTGTTCATTCTATCGTGAGCAACGTTCTCCGCCAGGTGAATGTCCGAACATGATATTGGCCCGATCTTTGGGCCGTGTGGTTTCGCCCTCGAGTACAGTTGCGGAAGATCCGACCATACCTGCTGGCCCTCAGCTTCTTGCCATGGGCCGTTGGCGTGATCGCCCAACCGTGCTCCATTGACCTGGGTGCGGACCAGACCATTTGCCAAGGGCAAACGGTGACACTGACCGCCCCGAGCGGTTTTCCGAACTACTTGTGGAGCACCGGGGCGACCACACCCTCGATCACCGTGGGTGCTGCAGGCACCTACTGGGGGGAACCCAGCTATCCGTCCGGCGAGCTGGTGACCAATGGGAACTTCAGCGGTGGCAACAACGGGTTCTCCACTCCATTCACGTACAACAGCAACATCACCACGGATGGCACCTATTGGATCGGCACCAATGCGGCCTCCCACCACCCCCAGCTCTTGGGGACCGGCAATGGCGCATTCTTGATGGCCAACGCCGGCTGGATGCATGCGGGCTGGACACCCTGGTGCCAGACCATCGATGTTTGCCCCGGACAGACCTACACCTTGAGCGTTCGGCTGATGAGCCTGGCCTCCCAAGGGCCACCGCTGGTGGACTGGTCCGTGGATGGCGTGCAGCAAGGGCTGTGGATGCAGACCGGAGCACAGGCCACCTGGAACACCTTCGTCAACACCTGGACCAGCGGCCCCACCCAGACCAGTGCCACCATCTGCTTGGTGATCGCCAGTGGCCATGGTGTGGGCAACGACCTCGGCGTGGATGACATCAGCATCTCGGGCACCATACGCCTGCGAGACCAGGTGGATGTGATCGTAACACCGCTGCCTGCTTTCGACCTGGGGCCCAATGCCACCCTTTGCAATGGGCAGAACTTGGTGCTGGATGCTGCGGTACCCGGTGGCACCTACGTGTGGAACGATGGGTCGGTGGCCTCCGGCATGGTAGTGAGCGCCCCGGGCACGTATAGCGTTACCGTAACTGCCAACAACTGCTCGGCCACCGATGCGATCACGGTGAACTACAACCCATTGCCCGTGGTGGACCTGGGGCCGGACCTGACCTTGTGCGATGGGGATACGCAGGTGCTCTCCGCCACCACGCCCGGGGCCACCTACACCTGGCTGGATGGCACGCATACACCCACCTACACGGTTTCCGGACCCGGCACCTATGGGGTGCAGGTGACCGTGAACAACTGCTCCACATCGGACGCCGTGGATGTGACCTATACCCCGAACCCCGTGGTGGACCTGGGACCCGACGTGGTGTCGTGCGTCGGTCAGACCGTGACCCTCGATGCCACCACCCCCGGTGCCACCTATACCTGGAGCGATGGCAGCAGCCTGCCGACGCTGGCGGTGACCAGCGATGCCGCCCCATCGGTGGTGGTGACCGTGAACGGATGCGACGGCACCGACACGGCACAGGTCACCTTCAACCCATTGCCCGTGGTGGACCTGGGACCGGACGTGATCGTATGCCCAGGCACCTCAGTGACCCTCGATGCCACCACCCCCGGTGCCTCCTATGTCTGGTCCGATGGCTCCACCGGCCCCACCCTGGTGGCCACGGCACCCGGTACCTATACCGTGGATGTAACGGTGAACAACTGCACCACATCCGACTCCTTCACGCTAACCAACCACACGCTGCCCACGGTGGACCTGGGACCGGACCTGAGCATCTGCCAGGGCCAAGGGGTGACCCTGGGCACCACGGTGCCCGGCGCCTCCTACACCTGGAGCACTGGAGCCACCACCAATACCATCGGCGTATCAACCGCTGGGACCTATTGGGTGGACGTGACCTGGAACGGATGCGTGATCCGCGATGAGGTGGTGGTGAACGTGAACCCCTTGCCAGCCGTTGACCTGGGCGTGGATCGTTCCATCTGCCCCGGAGCCACCACCTTGCTCGATGCCACCGTAGCGGGGGCCACCTACGCCTGGAGCACAGGGGCGAACACTCCCACCATCGAGGTGGGCCCCGGCAGCTATACGGTGACCGTGACCACGGGCACATGTAGCCGTACCGATGCCATCACCATCGGCACGTGGCCCGTTGCTCCGCTGGACCTTGGCCCGGACCTGTCCCTTTGCCCAGGCGCCGCACACACCCTGGATGCCTCGTTGGCCGGAGCCAGCTTCCTCTGGAACGATGGGTCCACTGGCCCCACCATCACGGCCAGCACTTCAGGCACCTATTCCTTGGTGCGCACCGACGCCAATGGCTGTACGCGAACCGATGCGATCACCGTGACCTTCGCCACGCCCACCCCCGTGGACATGGGGGCCGACACCACGCTCTGCCAAGGGCAGGTCCTGGTGCTTGATGCCAGCGTGCCCGGTGCCACCTATGCCTGGAGCAACGGCGAAACCTCACCCTCCATCACCGTGAATGCTACGGGCAACTATTCGGTGGTGGTGACCCAAGGCATGTGCACGGTAGGCGATGCGGTCGCCGTGCAAGTGGTGCCCAGCCCTGTGGTGGACCTGGGTGCCGATACCACCCTCTGCCCAGGCGAGACGCTCGTTCTCGATGCCACCGGTCCGAGCTTGTCCTACGCGTGGAGCACCGGTGCCTCCTCGCCCACCATCACGGTGTCGGCGGATGGAAGCTATTCCGTTACGGTGACCAACGCAGCGAACTGCTCGGCGACCGATGTGGTGATGGTCGCCTATGCCACACCCAATGCGATGGACCTTGGTGCCGACCTGGTATTATGCCAAGGCGATGTCGCCACCCTGGACGCCACCTTGCCCGGTGCCTCCTACCTCTGGAACACCGGTGCCACCACGCCCACGATCGCGGTGAGCAACGCAGGGACCTACGCCGTGCAAGTGACGCAAGGCAGCTGTAGTGTGCAGGATACCGTTGGTGTGGTGGTACACCCCATGCCCGTGGTGGACCTGGGCGGCGATCGAACGCTTTGTGCGGGGGGATCCATCCTCCTGGATGCCACTTGGCCCGGTGCCACCTACCTCTGGAGCACCGGAGCACAAACACCGGTGATCTCCGCCAACACCACGGGAACCTACAGCGTGGAGGTGAGCCTGGATGGGTGTACCGCCACCGATACGGTGACCATCACGGTGCTCACGGCAGCAAGTGTGAACCTTGGCGCGGATACCACCCTCTGTGCCGGGGACGTGTTGACCCTGGATGCCACCACGCCCGGTGCCACCTACCTCTGGAACACCGGAGCGGCAACGCCCACCATCGCGGTGACCACCGCAGGGGTGTACAGCGTGGAGGTGTTCAGTGGGCAATGCAGCGTTTCGGACCAGATCGCCATCACCCTGCAGGACCTGCCACAGATCAGCCTGGGCAACGACCACGTGTTCTGCAACGGCGAGACCAGCACCACCCTGGATGCCACGTGGCCCGGCGCCACCTATGCTTGGAACACCGGCGCGACCACGGCTACGCTCGTGATCACCACCAGCGGAACGTATAGCGTACAGGTGAGCGTGAACGGGTGCTCCACCACCGACCAAACGTTGGTGGCCTTTGGCTCCTTCACCTACTCTCTGGGGCCTGATGTGACGTTGTGCCCCGGAGAGACCCTCGAACTGGGCACCGACCTGCCGAACGGCGTGAGCACGTGGAACGGTGTTGCCACCACGCCCACCTTTCTGGTCAACAACGCAGGTACATACACCCTGTTCTTCACCCATGCGAGTGGCTGCACAGTGAACGACACCATCGTGGTGCACTATGCGGATGCGGAACAACTGGACCTTGGGCCGGATGTGAACCTGTGCGACGGGCAGGCGATCGAATTGAACGCTACCGTGAACGGTGCCACCTATCTATGGAACGATGGCCTCTCCCTGCCCGTGCGCACCGTAAGCCAGGCCGGGACATACAGCGTAGTGGCCTACGTGGGAAACTGTTCCGTGGCTGACACGATCCTGATCACCACGACACCGACCCCGACCGTGGACCTGGGGCCGGACCGCAGCATTTGCCCAGGCACCACCGCCCTATTCGATGCGACCACCCCGGGTGCCACCTACTCCTGGCACGACAACAGCACCTCCCCCAGCTACTCCGCGACCACTGCCGGTGCAGTGACGGTGACCGTTACCACGAACGGTTGCTCCGCCTCCGACCAAGCCGTGGTAACACTGCTGGACCCGCCCGTGGTAGCCCTGGGCAACGACACCACCATCTGCGAAGGTGCCACCCTACTCCTGACGATGGATGAGCCCAACACCACGTTCACGTGGGACGACGGGTCGACAAGTACCACCCGCGTGGTGGCGGACCCCGGCACCTATTGGGTGGAAGGCGTGCGGAACACCTGCGTCACGCGCGATAGCATCGCCGTGGAGGTGTTCTCACCGGCCGATTTCGACCTGGGCAACGACCGCACGATCTGCGCGGGGACCGAGACCGGGATCGGTGTGATCGTGAATGGTGCGACCTATCTCTGGAACACCGGTGCCACCACACCTACGATAACCGTATCCGAAACAGGCGTGTATCAGGTGGACCTGTTGGTGGCCGGATGCCCCGCATACGACGCCATTCGGGTGGATGTCATCCAGGTGGATCCATTGGACCTCGGCCCCGACCTTCAAGCGTGCGCAGGAGATGTCGTGGTGCTTCATGCTCCGGCCACGAACGTCTCGTGGTCCACCGGCGGGGTGGGACCAACGCTTGCCGTGAACAGCACGGGCCAGTACATCGCCACGGTGGATAGCCTTGGCTGCCTGGTGCAGGACTCGGTGAACGTGCACTTCGTTCCGTGGTCGACCGAACTACTGCTCACCGGTGATGCCAGCCTCTGTGAAGGGACCTACGGCCTGCTCCAGGTGGCCGCCGTCCCTGGGGCCACCTACACCTGGGACGATGGAAGCACCGGTACGCTGCGCACCATCGTCAGCCCCGGTTGGTATAGCGTGCATGCCACGGGCATGTGCATGGACCTCACCGACAGCATCCTTGTCGCTGCCGCGGACTGCGGTTCCTACCTCCACGTACCCAATTCGTTCACGCCGAACAACGATGGCATCAACGATGTGTTCCTGCCGGTACTGGCCGGCCCGGTGGGCACCTACCTGTTGGAGATCTTCGACCGTTGGGGAGAGCTCATCCACAGCACCACCGACCCGAACGCCGGATGGGACGGCTCGTGCAACGGAACCCTGGTCCAGGATGGTGTGTACATCTGGAAGCTACGGCATCATGTGCATGGCCCGGCGGGCATCAGCCGCCAGGACCGGCGGGGGCATGTCACCCTACTCCGGTGAGCGGTCGGCAGCGCTGAAGCCCGCCTCCTTCCAGAGGTAGCTTCCATCGGCCAGCAGGCGATAGGCGAACCGTTGGCCATTGGTGACCTTGGCGATACGGTCGTTCACCAAGGTGATCGAAACATGTTCCGCAGGGATCACCAGTTGGCCTTGGGCATTGTACACCCCGATGGTGGAAGTACCACCCACCAGGTGACCATATTGCGCGTCGGCCAGGACCGTGTTGGACACGGGCACCACCTCCTTCCCTGTACTATCCACCGCACCCAGAAGTCCTCCAACACCCACACGGGCCAGACCATCAACGAGATCCCATACCTGATCGTACTTCGCTTCGACCACCATGGTGCCCCGAGCGTCCACGAAACCCCACTTACTCTTCTTCTTCACAGGGAACAGCGGCCCGTTGGTGCCTCCGACATCCACGTATTGAAAGGGCACGATCCTTTCGTTCCGCGTGCCGATAACGCCTCGCTTGCCCCCTTGCTGTACCTCGGCATGGCCATGGACGAAATCGCCCCAGGAGGCCACGTCCTGCGCAGCCTCATAGTCCTGTGCGATCACGAACCGGCCGGTGGTGTCCACATATCCACAGCGGTCGCCGGTCACCACCAACGCCAACCCATCGTGGAACGCCCCCACATGGTCGTGCTTCGGCTCCAGCAGGATGGTGCCTTGTGGGGCGAGCAGTCCGGTGCGCCCATCCTTGCGCATACGCGAAGGACCGTGTTCGAAGCCTTCGACCCACTCATACTCCAAGGGAACCACCACCTGGCCAGACCGGCCAATGACACCGTACCGACCCTGATGGCCCACCACCGCACGATCGCGATGGAAGGCTGCGGCCTCCTCGTAGACGGGTGCGATCACCACTTCTCCACGCGCGTTCACGTACCCCAGTTTTCCATGGTCCTCGGCGTAGGCCAACCCTTCGGAGAGATCTCCCAGTTCCGTGAACACCATGGGCACCACCAGTTCGCCACCGCGGTCCACCGCACCGAAACGGCCATTCCGTTCCACCACGGCCGTGCCTTCATTGAACTCACGGACCTCATCATACTCCACCGGCACCACCACACGCCCCGACCGATTGATGGTCCCCATGCGCTCCCCGACCCCCACGATGGCCTGGCCGTTGATGAAGGATTCCACCCAATCGTATTCCGCCTTGATCCGTTCGGTGCCATCGGTGTCCATGAAGCCCCACTTCCCATTGCGCCGGAATGGCAGCAGTTCCACACTGGCGGTACGGTAGTCGTCCACCAGTTCTTCCATGAACGGATAATCCGGGTATTCCGCGATGAACCGGGTGATGGTCCCAGCGTTGAGGTCCTTGGAGTAGGTCTCGTACAAACTGCGCCAGGCATCGGGTACGCGATGGTTGAGCGGCTCGGCCTTGATGAACGCGCGGTACTCCGCGATGGTCCGACCCGGGGTGCTGAGCCGATAGATCTCGTCCTCGGCCTTGCGCACGTTGGGGTTGTCCGGATAGGCCGCGATGAACGCGCGGTAGGAGGCCACGTTGCGTGCGCTGGTCTGCTCCTCGTAGATGGCATCGAGCATGCGCGTGCGCGCCTCGTACACTTGACGCGAATCGCGGAAACGTTCCACGAAAGCCCGATAGGCCTCTGCCGTATTCTGCTGCCGTGCCTCCTGGAACGCCAGGTGGTGCATCACCGCGCGCGCTTCCTCGGCCCGTTGGCCCGAAGGGTAACGATCCAGATAGCCCTGGTACGCCGCCACGGTGTTCTGCCCACGCGCCACCTCCCACGCACGCTCGTACACATGTGCGCGTTGGGCCATGATGCTCGTATGGCTGACCCCCAGGCCACCGATGTACACCCGCTCCTTGTCCGGTGCGGCCGTGAACGCCATATCCGCCGATACGATGAACTGATAGGCCGAATCCAGGTCGTAGAACGGATTATTGGCCCGGCCGTGGATCACGCTCAATCCATACCACGCTGCCGCCGGGTGCTTCTTCACCTCCTTCCGGAAGAGCGCTCTCGCCTTGAAGTAATCATGTACCTCCAAGGCCTGGAACGCCTTCTCCAACTTACCCGCACGCACCGTAGGCATGGCGAGGAGGGCCAGGATGAAAAGCCCTGCAGCCCGCAACCGTCTCAGTGATCCCACACGGCAAAAGTAGACCCCGCATTAAGCGCCCTTGTACACCTTTGCGCCGCTTGATCGACCACCGTTTGTTGATGGGATCCCCGACCAACCGCCTCGAACGCCTGCTGACGCGGCGCAATGCATGGTCGGTGATCCTGGTGGTGGCCACCTTGAGCATGGGTGCCGTGTTCGCACTTCGCGACCTCCGGGTGGACTACGACTTCGAGAAATTCTTCCCGAACGACGACCCCGAGCTGGACCGATACCATGGTTTCCGCGCCCGATTCGGCCACGACAACGACCTGCTGCTCTTCGGCATTGAACGTACACCGAGCGTGTTCGACCCGGGGCTGCTCACCCAGGTGGATACCCTGGCCGCGCGTCTCGCACGCCTGCCGCGAGTGACCCAAGTGCTTTCGCCCACTCGCCTCAACGAACCGCGGATCACCCCGCTGGGGGTGTTCGAGGTGCCCTACCTGCGCTTCTGGAACGACACCCTGCTAAGCCTGGATTCCGCACGCATCTGGAACGACCCACGGATCAAGGACTACTTCTTCGCCGATGACGCCCGGGCCATGCTCGTGGTGCTGAACACAGAGCCCAACCTTTCCAAAGCCAAGTGCGACACCCTACTGGCCCAAGTGAAGGCGACCCTGGCCGATTGCGGCATGGCCGACACCCGGATGGTAGGACGGATCGTGGGACAAGACCACTACATCGACACCATGGTGCGGGAGATGGTCCTGTTCCTCTCCTGCTCCATCCTGCTGCTCGCCGTGTTCCTGTGGATAGGCTTCCGCAGTCGGTTGGGCGTGGTCGTGCCCATCGCGGTGGTGGGGCTGGCCATCCTTTGGCAGGTGGCCCTCATGGCCCTGCTTGGAAAGCCGATCGGCATCCTAACGATGTTGCTGCCCACCATCCTTTTCGTGGTGGGGATGAGCGATGTGGTGCATTTGCTCGAATGCTACCTGGACGAACTGCGCACCGGAAGCACTCCGGTCCGTGCCCTTGCACACACCTATGGCGAGGTGGGCTTCCCCACGTTCCTCACGGCCCTCACCAGTGCCATCGGTTTCGCCACGCTGGGCACGGCCAACATCCCCCCGCTGCAAGAGTTCGGCTTGTACACCGCCGTCGGGGTGCTGCTCACCTTCGCCCTTACCTTTTCCCTATTGCCCGCGCTACTGGTGCTCACCCCACCGCGCCACCTGCTTCCGAAGAGCATCCATCGCTCGCCCTGGTCGCACCGCATGCCCGCCTTCTTCTCCTGGACCATCCGCCACCGTCGGCGCATCCTCGTCGCCTTTGTCGGGGTGGTGGCGTTGGGCACCTGGGGCATCACCCGGATCAAAGTGAACAACTACCTGCTCGAGGACCTGCCCGCGAACGACCCGGTGAAACAGGGATTCGTTTGGTTCGAAGACACCTTCGGCGGTGCCCGCCCCTTCGAACTCGAGATCACCCTGACGGATAGCTCCCGCACCGTATGGGACCTCGACGTACTGCGGCGGATCGAACGTGTGCAACACTACGTGGACACGGCCTATGGTGTACGCGGCACCCTTTCGCCCGTAACGATCATGTACGCCCTGAACAAGGCCTCCAATGGCGGCGACCGAGCCTATTACCAGCTGCCCGCCGACAGTGCCCAATGCGCCCGCCTGGCCGCCCGCATGCGCCTGCTGGGGCCGGTGGCCACCGGTGGGTTGGTGAGCGCCGATGGACGCTACGCCCGCATGACAGGGCGCATGCACGACGAGGGAGGCCACCGCCACAAACAGAAGAACGCCGCATTGCAGGCCCATATCGATGCGGATGGTCCTTCGCCTATACGCATGCGGCAGACCGGGATGGGCTACCTGATCGACCGGAACAACGAAACACTGAGCACCCAACTGGTACGCGGCATGGGCCTGGCCGTGGTGCTCACCGCCCTGATCATGCTTTGGTTCTTCCGCGACTGGCGCATGGTGCTGGTAGCGTTGATCCCCAACCTGGTGCCGCTGGTCCTCATCGGCGGCGTAATGGGCTTCCTCGCCATCGACCTCAAGGTGAGCACCGCCATCATCTTCAGCATCGCCTTCGGGATCGCCGAGGACGACACCATCCACATGCTGGCCGCGCTGCGCCACCATCTGCGCCAAGGCCGTACCCCGGCATACGCCCTCAAACGCACCTACCTGCGCACAGGCAAGGCCGTCACCGTCACCAGCCTGATGTTGCTTTCCGGGTTCGTTTCACTGATCCTCTCGGATTTCGCCAGCGTGTACTACCTAGGGGTACTGATCACCCTGACCCTGGCCTTCGCCTTCGTGGCGGAGTTGCTGCTGCTGCCCACGTTGGTGATGACCCTGATGCGGAAGTGATGTCGCGGACCGCACCCACGCACACAGCCTTCGCCGGATGGTCGGGTTGCCCTACTATTGCCGCCCTGATCTCCAAGGCACCTTCGTCGAACATGACGGACCGCCCCCATACCCCGTTCCGAACCATGCTCATCCGTATCGTGAAAATGACCTTCAGGCCTGAGGAAGTGGGCCGTTTCCAAGAACTCTTCGAGGGGTGGAAGCCCCGGATCCGCGCCTTTCCCGGTTGCCTTCACCTTGAACTACTGCACGACGTGAAGGACCCACGCATCTTCTTCACGTACAGCCATTGGGAATGCCCGGGCGACCTGGAGGCCTATCGGGTATCCGATGTGTTCGCCTCGGTGTGGCCCGTGGTGAAAGACCTTTTCGCCGCACCGGCCGAAGCTTGGAGCGTGGCACGTGAACACCATCTACCCTAAGGCCCCGATCATCCGGCCAGCTCCTTGGTTCAGCGGATCCGCATGCACCACTCTGGCACTTTGTGCGATCTTAGGCCCATGTTCCGTTCCCTCTTCATCGGCTCAACGCTCCTCCCCCTCCTCGCCCTGGCACAGCCCAGTGCCGATGACCACCTGAAGAACGCACAGGCCGCTTACAGTGCCAACGCACTTTCCACGGCCTTGGCGTTCGCCGACAGTGCCCTCGCCTTGGAACCGGGCATCCCCGGCGGGTTCAAACTACGTGGCGATATCAAACAACGGCAACTGGATCTGCACGGCGCCTTGATGGATTACACCAAGGCCGAGAAAGTGGAACCCGACAACCCGCGGTTGTACGTGAGCCGCTCCGCCGTACACATCACCGAACAACGCGTGAAAGAGGCCATGCGCGACATCGAGAAGGCCCTCGACCTGGACGACAAGGACCCCGACGCCTGGTACAACCGGGCTTGTGCCAACTACATCGGCCGGAACAACGAGGGCGCACTGCGCGACCTGGAAAGATCCTTGGAACTGCGACCGGACAATGCCGATGCGCTCTTCCTACGCGGCGTGGTGAAAGGCGAGCTCTTCAAGGAAACGGAGGGCATCGTGGACATCGAGGCTGCCCTGGCTCGTAAACCCGAGATGGCGGATGGCCTGATGAGCCTGGGAGTGCTGCAATACGAGACCAAAGCGTACGACAAGGCCATTGACACCTTCACACGCGTGATCGACGCCAAGGACGATGCGCTGAAAGAAGCCCTGTACTACCGTGCCGACTGTTACTACGCCCTGAAGAACAAGGAGAAGGCTTGCGAAAGTTGGCGCGAGGCCGCAGCCTTGGGCGAGAGCGATTCGAAATTCATCGTACGCAACTATTGCAACACCGATGAGGACCGGATCCCCAAGAAACCGGTGCGTGGACGTAGGAGATCCGTGATCGAGTTCTAAGCGCCATTTGGACATCCTGTTGGTCTTCGCATCCCATGGCCGAGGCACATGTTCCCACTGCATGACCTCGCTGCAACATCAGCCGGTCCATGGGGCCATATTGTCCGTGAGCCCCAACAGGCACCAGGCGGAGCTTACCCTGCGCCACATGATGTCCAACCCACGTCGATCGCGTTCCAGGCTCCGCTGAGGATGACCGCGCCGCCTGGCAACCAAGGGGATCGACAAGGGCCTGTGGGCGACCCCACGAGCAACGGTGCGGCCACACCCCCGCGGCACCGCTATCTTGGCGCCCGCTTTTCGCCATGCGTGTTCTGGTAGTGAAAGAAGTAAGGGGCTTCCTGGGCTCCTTGATCGGCCAGGTGGTGGTGGTGGTGTTCCTGCTGCTCACCGGCCTGTTCCTTTGGGTGTTCCCCAACAACATCCTGGACACGGGCTATGCCGATCTGAGCCCGCTCTTCTTCATCGCCCCGTGGGTTTTCCTTTTCCTGGCACCTGCGGTGACCATGCGCAGTTTCAGTGAGGAGCGCCGCACCGGCACCATCGAACTGCTCCTCACCAAGCCCCTCACCGAGATGCAATTGGTGTTGGCCAAGTACATCGCTGCGGTGATCCTGGTGGTCTTCGCCTTGCTGCCCACCCTGCTCTACTGGTACAGCCTGCACGAATTGGCGATGCCGAAGGGCAACCTGGATACCGGGGGCATCATCGGATCGTACATCGGCTTGTTGCTCCTGGCGTGCTGCTTCGCGGCCATCGGCGTGTTCGCCTCCTCCATCACCGAGAATCAGGTGGTGGCGTTCATGATCGCGGTGTTCCTCTGCTTCTTCCTCTACCTGGGCTTCGACCTGGTGGCCAGCTTCGATGCCTTCGGTGTGCTCGAAGGCCCGATCAAGTCCATCGGCATCCAGGACCATTACATGAGCCTGAGCCGTGGTGTGGTGGACCTGCGCGATGTGCTCTACTTCCTGGGTGCGATCGCCATCTTCCTGCTGCTCACACGCACTGCGCTCCAAAGCCGACGCTGGTAGAATGAAGAAGCGCAGTCCACGCACCGGAGACCTGCTTGAACTCCTGATGGGCCTGGCCATCGTGGGCCTGGTGCTGTTCATCGGCTCCTTCGCGCGGCTGCGGGCCGACCTCACGAATGAAAAACGATACACCCTGACCCCGGCCACCAAGCAGATGCTGGAGGAGCTGCCCGATGTGGTGTACGTGAAGGTGTACCTGACCGGCGAACTGCCCGCGGACCTGCAACGCTTCTCCCGCACCATCCGTGACCTGCTCGATGAGATGCGTGTGGTGCAACCCGATAAGGTGCAGTACAGCTTCATCGACCCCAGCGAGAGCCCGGACGAGAAAACGCGCAAGGAGACCTATGACCAATTGCAGAAGGAGGGCCTCCAGTACAGCAGCATCCGCATGCGCGACAAGGAGAGCTTCAGCGAACGCATCGTGTTCCCCGGTGCCTTGGTGACCTTCCGCGACAAGACCGTACCCGTGCAGCTGCTGAAGACGCAGTTCCGCACTCCCGATGCCGACATCGTGAACCGCTCCATCAATAACCTGGAGTATGAACTGGCCAGTGCCTTCCGCCAGAGCACACAACGGGAGAAAGCCCGGGTCGCGTTCCTGGAGGGCCATGGCGAACTGCGCGACATGGAGGTGGCCGACATCACCCAGGCCCTGAAGGAACTGTACGAGGTGAAGCACGTGCGCCTCGATGAGCAACTGGACGCCCTGAGCCACAAGGTGCCCAACATGTCGTACCGGTTGAACGACTACGACGCCATCATCGTGGCCAAACCCGACAGCGCCTTCAGCCCGCGCAGCGCGTACATCCTGGATCAGTTCATCATGAACGGAGGGAAGGCCCTCTGGCTCATCGACCCGATGAACGCCAACCTCGACAGCCTGCGCAAGAACCAGTTCTCCATCGCCGTGGCCAAGGACCTTGGGCTGGACGAGTTGTTCTTCACCTATGGGGTCCGCCTGAACAAGGACCTGGTGCTGGATCGGAGTTGCGCCCCGATCGAACTGTACACGCAGCCGTACGGGAACCAACGCAAGTTGGAGCGGTTCCCGTGGTACTGGGAGCCGGTGTCGATCCCCCAAAGCACGCATCCCATCGTGAGCAATATCGACCCGGTGCACCTGCGTTTCGCCAGCAGCCTGGACACCATTGCCGCAGATAGCATCACCAAGACCATCCTGCTCACCAGCTCTCCCGCCTCATTGGCCCAGCGGAACCCGGTGCGCGTGAGCCTCAACGTGGTGGAGATACCCCCACCCTTCGAGCGCCAGAGCAACCCCCACATGCCTTTGGCGGTACTCCTGGAAGGCAAGTTCCGATCCGCCTTCATGGACCGGCTGCCCGCGGAATTCATCAACGATCCCGCCGTGGGCTACCGCGAGTTCGGAAAACGCACCGCCCAGATCGTGATCGGCGACGGCGATGTGATCGGCAACCGGGTGGATCAAGCGCAGGGCATGTTCTACACCCTGGGCTTCGACCGCTACGCCAACGCCAAGATCTATGGCAACCGCGAGCTGATCGTGAACGCCATGAACTACTTACTCGATGATCGCAGCCTGATCAGCATCCGCTCGCGCACCATCACCTTGCGCCAACTCGACCCCGAGCGGATCGTGGTGGACCGGTCGCGCTGGCAATTGTTCAACACGGCCGTACCGGTGATCCTCGCGTTGATCTTCGGAGCGCTGTACCAAACCCTACGTCGGCGGAAGGCCACACGTCCCTCATGAACCGAAGGATCATCCTCCTACTGGTGCTGGTGGTACTGGGCGGCGCAGCCTGGTGGCTGGTCCGCAACGATGCGCCCACCACCCTGGACCGCCCGCTGAGCGACTTCGCCGTGCCCGATACCGCCGGGGTCACGCGTATCCACATCTCCGACACCAAGGGCGGTGCCAGCGTGGACCTCAAACGCACCCCGCGCGGCTGGATCCTCAACGACACCTACGACGCCAAGCAGGCCGAGGTGGACCTGTTGCTGCGCACCTTCAAACGCGTGGAGGTGAAGAGCCCCGTGCCCAGCTCCCTACAACCCAAGACCCTGCGCGTGATGGCCGCCATGGCCAAGAAAGTGGAGATCTACGAGGGAGGCTCCAAACCTTCCAAGATCTGGATCGTGGGGCACGGCACCAAGGACCACTTCGGCACCTTCATGCTCCTGGAAAAACCCGGCATCGGCCGCAGCAACGCCCCCTTCATCGTGGGCATGGGGGGCTTCACCGGCATCCTCACCACCCGCTTCCACACCAAGGTGGACCACCTGCGCAGCGCCCATTTCTTCGGTCTGGCCGACATGCGCGACCTGGCCTCGGTGAAACTGGAGACCCCAGCCGCCCCGAACAACGGCTACACCATTGAGCAGGATGCCGAGGGCCACTATAGCCTGAAGGACTTCCGAGGCAACCCCGCCCCTTTCGACACCATCCTCGTGGCCGGTGCGGTACTGCCCCTCAAACAGACCTACTTCGAGTCCATTGAGCGCTTGCCTCCCTCCTCCCGTGACTCGCTCCTGAACAGCCCGCCCAACCACCTGCTGGCGATCACCGAACGCAACGGGAAGGTGACCCGTGCGAAGATCTGGTTCAGACCCTACAAAGGTGCGGAACCCGCCTTTGGCGAACCACGCCCTCTCTACGACCCCGTGTACATGGACGCCTTGGTGCAAGACACCCTGCACGTACAGATGCAACGACCGGCCTTGGAGCGGATCCTTCAGCCCATAAGCGCTTTCAGGCCCTGAACCAGCAGCAGGCCTTGTGGAAAACCCCCCTTGGCTGTTGATAAGTGCACCGGAGCCCACATGGCCCCCCGGCTAACTTTGACCCACTTATAAAACGCCTTCCACAACCGATGAAATTCATCGTTTCCAGCACCGCCCTGCTCAAGCAACTACAGCTTCTTCAAGGCGTGCTCGCCAGCAGCAATACGCTCCCTATCCTGGACAACTTCCTGTTCGATATCGATGGGAAGCAACTGACCATCACGGCCAGCGATCTGGAAACCACCATCACCGCCTCGCTCGCCGTGGAAGCCAAGGACAAAGGCACCGTGGCCATTCCCGCTCGCCTGTTGCTGGACACCCTTAAAGCCTTTCCGGAGCAGCCGCTCACCTTCAGCGTGGATCCCAAGCACTTCGGTGTGGAGATCAACAGCGACCAAGGCAAGTACAAGATGACCGGCTTCAACGGCGCCGAATTCCCGCGGAGCCCGCAGCTGGAGGATGCCGCCACCATGAGCCTGCCCGCTGGCACCCTGGCCACCGCCATCAACAAGACGATCTTCGCCACCGGCAACGATGATCTGCGCCCGGTGATGAGCGGTATCTTCTTCGAGATGACCGAGGACGATGTGCGTTTCGTGGCCACCGATGCCCACAAGCTGGTGCGTTACAAACGCACCGATCTGAAGGCTCCGAAGACCGCCTCGTTCATCGTACCCAAGAAGCCGCTGAACCTGCTGAAGAACACCTTGGCCAGCACCAACGCCGAGGTCACCGTGGAGTTCAACGAGAACAACGCCGCCTTCCGCTTCGACAACACCGTGCTCGTATGCCGGCTGATCGATGGCAAGTACCCGAACTACGAGGCGGTGATCCCCAAGACCAACCCGAACAAACTCACCATCGACCGGGCCGCCTTCCTGAGCTCGATCCGCCGTGTGGCCATCTTCGCCAACAAGACCACGCACCAGGTGCGCCTACACATCAACGGCAGCCAGCTCACGGTGAGCGCCGAGGACCTGGATTTCGCCAACGAGGCCAACGAGAAACTCACCTGCGCCTATGAAGGTGATGAGATCCTGATCGGTTTCAACTCGCGGTTCCTGATGGATATGCTCAACAACATCAGCACGGAGCATGTGGTGCTGGAGATGAGCGCACCCAATCGGGCCGGCATCCTGCTCCCGGGCGAGGCCGGTGAACCCGGCGAGGACGTGTTGATGCTGGTGATGCCCGTGATGCTCAACAACTGACCCCATGAAACACCTCTTGCTCGGAACCCTCTTGTTCACCACGTTGAGCGCGGAGAAGTGCAATTCGGACAAAGTCGGAGGCGCTGGCCAACTGGCCAACATCATGGACAGCAAGTGGGTACTTCAGACCCTCGCCGGCAACGCCATCACCATGCCCGAGGGCATGTCCGCCCCGTGGCTCAAACTGGGCAAGGATGGTAATGCCGTGGAGGGGAACGGCGGATGCAACAACCTGATGGGCTCCTTTTCCTTGGATGGCGACAAGCTCTCCTTCCCCGGCGGTGTGGCCTCCACCAAGAAGTACTGCGAGGGGTCCATGGCCACGGAGAACGCCTTTCTGGGTGCGCTGAAACGGGTGGACCAATTCAAGCTCGACGGTGGCGTACTGACGCTGATCGGCGCAGGCCAGGAGCTCGCCACCTTGAAGGGAGAGTGATCCCCCGCTCCCACTGGTCCGGGCCTTCCGATCACTCCTTCACCGCCTTCCTTCGGCCTTCCTCATACCATCTGAACCTTAGCAACGGGTCCTTCCCATCGCTGGTCCATGCCTCCATGCGAAAGCGATTCAAAGCACCGTGACCTCGGTACGCCGGTTCAACGCGCGCCCGGCCTCGGTGTCGTTGGTGGCCACGGGATTCGTTTCCCCATAGCCTTTGGCGGTGATCCGTGCCCCATCGACACCTTGCGCCACCACATGATCACGTACGGCATTGGCACGTTGCTGGCTCAGGGTGAGGTTCGCCGCATCGGCACCCACGTTGTCGGTATGACCGCCCAGCTCGATCCGCAAGGTGGGATTGGCCTTCATCAGCTTCACCAGCTTGTCCAGCTCCGCATTGGAGGTCGGCAGTAACTCGTAGCTGGCGGTATTGAAGAAGATGTTGCGCAGGGCGATGGTGCTTCCCGTGGCGAGCTTGCCGAGGGGAACGTCCAACGACAACGGTTCCTTGAGGTCGCCTTCGGCCACATCGTAGTTCTCCGAATAGAACAGGTATCCATCGGCCGTGGCATTGAGGGCATAGCTCCGACCCGCCGGTAGGCACACGAGGAACTCCCCGCTCTTCGGATCGCTATACGCTCCGGTAGCGAGGTCGCCCGTCTTCAGGTCGAAGAGCTGGACATCGGCCTCCACGGGAGCTTGGGTGGCCGCATCGTACACCTTGCCGCGTATGTACGACACCGCCAGTGGTCGGGCCTCCTCGTACAATGGGAAACTGTACAGGTCCAGGTCGCCTTCACCACCGGCCCTGTCGCTGGCGAAGTAGGCCAGCCGGCCGATTGCATCCACCAGGATGCTGTTCTCGTCGGCGCTGGTGTTGATCGGATAGCCCAGGTTGAGGGCGGGCCCCCAACTGCCATCATCCTGCTTGCGGCTCATGAAGATGTCGAGGCCACCGAAGCCGGGATGCCCGTTGCTGCTGAAGTAGAGCGTGTGGCCATCGGGATGGATCTGCACGCTCTCTTCCTGGTACGGTGTGTTCACCTGATCGCCCAGCTTCACCGGCTTGCTCCACGTGCCATCATCGGCCATGGTGGTGGTCCAGATGTCCATGCTCTTGATGCCATCGCGCGCCACGGAACCACGGATGTAGTACAAGGTGCGGCCATCGCTGGCCAGGCTGGGCTGGGTTTCCCAGTGGCTGCTGTTCACCGGGGTGCCCAAGTTCTGCGGTACGCCCCAGCGGTCGCCCACACGCCGACTGATGAAGAGGTCGCAGCTGCCTTCGCCGGAAAGCGAACCGCCATACGTACCATCTTCCAAGGCACATTTGGTGAAGATCAGGAAGCGGCCATCGGGCGAGAGCGTTCCGGCCCCTTCGTTGAAGGCGCGCGTGTTGACCACCGGCAGCGGGATGGCGGCTTTCCAGTTGCCCTCGAGGTCGCGACGGCTCACGTAGAAATCCTCCTGCATGCCGTACACGGGGATCTCGGGAGCCTTCACCCGCCGGGTGAACATCAGGGTGCCATCGTCGGCGGTGATGCACGGGTAGTACTCGGGGTCGGCACTGTTCACGTTGGGGCCCAGGTTCTTCGGCTCGAACGGCACCGGCTGCTGGATGGCCCGCGCGGCGAACTCGCAGTTGCGGACGCCCAGTCGGGCGCGGGCCTTGCGTTGCGGCTCCTGCTCCTGCTTCAGGTATGCTTCGTAGTTGCGCTGAGCCTCGGCGTATTGGCCGGAGAGGAACTCCAGGTCGGCCAGGTGCAGCCGTGCCACGGGGAAGAACTCCGGGTCGATGGCCATCACCTCACGGTAGCGCGTCATGGCCACCTCGTGCTTCCCGTTCCGTTCGGCGATATCGGCCAGCATGATCCGTGGTTCGATGAACCGCGGATCCGCCTCCGCAGCCTTGGTGAATTCGCTCTCGGCACAGGCCCAGTTGCGCAAGCCCATGCAGCTGTTCCCGCTTTCGTAGCGTTTGATGGCCCCTTTGTCCGTGGTGGTGTATTTGGCGGGCTGGGAAACGGCGAGTAGCGAGTAGCCCGCGGCGACCATAAGCCCGAGCATCCTCAGGGCTTTCATTCGCCACCCGCCGTGCAGGGATCGTGCGTTGGCGCTCGTTGATCGCAGCTTCATGGAATATTCAGGTACTTATGGGTTTGAAGTGAAACCCGCCACCGCGGGTTCTCCTTCACGAAGTCCACGATCAGCGGCATGATGGTCTCGCGCTTGGACCATTCCGGTTGCAGCAACAAAGTGCAATCGGCCTTGAGGCCCAAGGTGTGCTCCTGGGCCCATCGCAGGTCGTGTTGGTTATAGACGATCACCTTGAGCTCATCGGCCAGCGCATGGATACCCGGCCATGGGGCTTTGAATTTCTTCGGACTGAAGCAGATATGATGCCACGTTCCGGTGATCGGGTGGGTGCCGCTGGTTTCGATATGGGTCCGGAATCCGGCTTCACGCAGTGCCTTGGTCAACGGCCCCAGGTCGTGCATGGCCGGTTCGCCTCCGGTGATCACGGCGATGCGCGCCGGGAATGCGCTGGCTTCTTCCACGATCGCTTCCACCGTACGCTTCGGGTGCGCCTCGGCGTCCCAACTCTCCTTCACATCACACCAGGTACATCCCACATCGCAACCGCCAAGCCGGATGAAGTACGCCGCCTGTCCGGCGAACATCCCCTCACCTTGCAGGGTGTAGAAGGCTTCCATGACGGGCAGTGCGGTGGACATGGCGCAAAGAACGGGAATGCCGGGCGGTGTTGGTGCGCTACCTGGCGTTGCGCGCCGTTCCGGGCATGGGGCCCTTTTTCCCGACCCACCTGGGGAGAAATGAAAAGCCCACACAGGGCCGACTCATAGAACCCATGAAGATCACATGGGCGGGATCGCGATGATGGCTTCCGTAATCCTCCTGTCCCCGAAGGGAAGCACCCGAAGGTGCCTGAGGCCCGCCGTACACCATCGAGGATGCGATCCCTGATGGAAATTGTTGGTTCCGATGAGCAATGGCCTGTGTGGGCTCCGCGTTGACGGCCGTTCACCGGCCGATGGATGCTTGACAGGGGGAGCAGAAAGAACGTTTACGGTACGAAGATAATCCAGTACGCCGCCGTTTCCAACGGATCGTGGAAAAGTGACGCGCTACGCTCAACCTTCGGCTTTCTGCCCAACGAAATGATCCTCCTTGTCCTCGAACAGGATGTTGAAGGTGGTCAAGGTGCCGTAGCAGCGTGTGATGTACTGCTGCAGTTCCACCTTGTCCTGCTCGGACAACTTGTCGTAGGCATTGATCTTCTGTTCAAGCACCCGGAACCGGTCGCGGATCATGACGATCTTGTGGAAGAACTCCTCGATGGGCACTTCCTTGCTTTTGAGGGCAGGGTCGCGTGGTTTGATCTCGAGCATGCCACCCTCGTAGCGCGCGGCCATGTGTGCGGGCCGTTGCGGGGTCTGCATCTCTTCCAGCACCTCGCGCAGTGCGTCGCGCACATGATCCAGGTCCAGCGGCTCCTGGGTGATCTCCACCCCCGGCCCGATGACCACGAGCCCCTCGAAACCGCGGCTGATGGGTTGTTCGCCATGCTCGCGGAAGAACACGTGTACCGTGCGGGCATCGATGTCGTACACCACGCCCACGCCCATGGTGGGGTGCTTCACGCGGGCGCCGATGCTGATGTCGTAGAGTTCCATGGCGCGAACATAATGCCACGATCGGCGGGATGGGCACCTTCGGACGCCCATCCCCGCCCACGGTCCCACCGCGCCCCGATCGCACAGGCTCACTGGATCACCCGCGCCACCGGGTAACGCTTGTAGCTGGCCTCGAAGTAGGGCGAACGTTGGTACACGAAGGTCAGTTGCGCCTTGGCATCCTTCGCGAACGCGGGATCGCGGTCGCACTCCGACCGAAGGGCGGCGGCCAGGTCGGGGTCCTTGGCCAGCAGTTCGGCGGCGATGTCCTCGAACACGTAGTCGCTGAACCATTCCTTCTGTTGGAGAATGGCATCGAAGAACCCCCAGGCGAAGAAACTGTCCGCACAGCGCGGTTCCAGGATCTCCATCACCAAGGCATCGGTGGCATGGCCCATGGGCACGAACACATCCCTTACCCGGCCCACCACGGTATCCACTTCGGTATCGGTGGTGATGTCGCGGTGCAGGTAATGCCCCTCGTAGGGCCGTTTCACGTCGCGGTGGCCGGTGATGCGTTGCACCTCCGCCACGAAGGTGCGCTCTTTCGCCAGTACGTCCATGGGCACCCGATCCAAGCGCAGGCGGTCGATGGTTTCGTGCCAGGCCTGCGGGATCAGGTAGCCCACCGGGCGTTCGATCCAGAGCCGTGGCACGGCGCGGTTCATCCAGGGCACTTCCACCTCCGTGGGCCGGTCGCGGTGGTAGCGCCAACGCGGCAGCCCGGTCACCGCGCTGGTGGCGGTATCGGCGGCGTATCCTTTCCAAGGGAGCCGTTGTACGCTGGCGGTGTCGATGACCCAATCGGCGGGATACCGCACCTGTTCCGAGGCACTGGCCCGCGCCTTGGTCCTGGCCTCTGCCAGCTCCTTCGGATGTTCGTTCATCGCGGCCAGGGTGGCCAACAGCAGTTGGAAGGTGGCGTTCACCCGCTCGGCGAACGGCTTGAGCATGTGGGCCTCGCTGAGGATGCCGATCCGTTGCCGCAAGGCGTTGTACCCCGTGCTGTACCTGGGTCCGTCCACGAAGCCCATCAGCCCCTGCTCGGGGATGTCCTCGCGGGTCTCGAAGTACGGGCACATCGCGTGGCCGCGTTGCGCCATCCAGTCCTGCTGGCGCGGCATCAGGCGTTGGTGCATGAAGCGGCGCAGGTTGGTGTCGAGCTTGTCCGGGTGGGTCACCAGCAGTTCCATCACATAGCGATGGTCCGCGCCGTTGCTCACGTGGGTCTCGAAGTACACATCGGGATCCCAGGTATTGAGGGCACTGACCAGGGTGCGCGTGTTGCGCGCGTCGGCCTTGATGAAGTCCCGGTTCAGGTTGAGGTTGCGGGCGTTGCCCCGGAAACCGTATTCCACCGGCCCCATCTGGTTCACCCGGCTGGTGCTGTTCCGGACCTTCGCGCCGCTCACGTTGTACACCGGCACGATGCAGACCGCGGTATGGGACAGCAGCCCCATGTACTGGTCGCTATCGAGCAAAGCCTGGGCCAGCAACAGGCTGGCATCGATGCCATCGGGTTCGCCGGGATGGATGCCGTTGGTGATCCAAAGGATGTTCTTGCCTGCCGCGCGGATGCTGTCGGGACTGGCCCCGCTGCCATCATCGAGCACGAAGAGGTGTATCGGCGAGCCATCGTCGTCGTGCCCGATCACCCGCAGCGATGCGCCCGGGCGCGAATGGGCCAGTGCTTCGTACCGCGCCACGGCCTGCTCCCAGGTGGCCGAGCTGTCGCCCTCGAACCGCCATTGTGCATTCGTATTGATGGCCAGTATGGAGCAGAGGATGGGGAGCGTGGTGCGCATGGTGCAAAGTTGTCGCCCCGATCGCTACCGCGATCACCGGAATAGGCCCAGGAGGGTCCGTCCGATGATCCGCAGGTCGAGCAGCAGGCCGTGGCGCTTCACGTAATCCAGATCCAATGCCAGCTTGGCGGGCATCACCTGTTCCACGTAGGTGCGTTCCGGGTCCGCACTGCGTCCGAGCAATTCGTTCTCGTCGATGTACGTGATACTGGCCGCGCTGGTGATGCCCGGACGCACGTTCAACACCGCGTGCTGCTCCGGCGTATAGAGCGCCACGTACTTCGGCACTTCGGGACGCGGCCCCACGATGCTCATGTCGCCCACCAATACGTTGATCAGCTGCGGCAGTTCGTCCAGCTTGGTCTTGCGCAGGAAGTAGCCGATGCCCGTGATGCGCGGATCGCGGCCACCCACGGTGATCTGGCCCTTCGCCTCGCTGCCCGGCCGCATGGTGCGGAACTTCAGTAAGCGGAACTCCCTCCCGTTCCTGCCCACGCGCACCTGGCGGAAGAAGGCGCCACCGGGCGAGGTGAGGGCCACGGCCAAGGCAAGGAGCAGAAGTAAGGGCAGAAGCAGAAGCAGGGCTGCTGCGGAGAGAACGATGTCGAATGCGCGTTTGACCATGGGTTTCAGCCCATCACCTCCTTCACCGCCGCATTCACCGCTGCCACCACCTGGTCCACTTGCTTGTCGGTGAGGTCGTGGTATACCGGCAGGCTGATCTCCGTGCTGTACAGCTTGTAGGTGTTCGGATAGTCCACCATGCGCAGGCCCTGCCCCTCGTAGAAGCTCAACTTCGGCAGCGGGATGAAATGGACGTTCACGCTCACCCCGCGCTTCGCGATGGCGGATATGATGGCATCGCGCTGTTCCTCGGTGGCCTTGGGGATGCGCAGCATGTAGAGGTGGTAGCAGCTTTCGCGGTCGCCGGTGTGGAAGGTGGGCACAAGGAAGCGTTCATCGCCTGCGAAGGCGGCCGAGTAGCGTTCGCAGATGGCCTTGCGGCGCGGTGTGGTGTCGCTATCGAATCGCTCGAGCTCCACCAGCCCGATCGCGGCCTGGATGTCGGTCATGTTGCACTTGTACCCGGGAAAGGCCACATCATAACGCCATGCTCCCGGCTGCGTCTTGGCCAAGGCATCCTTGCTCTGGCCATGCAGGCTCATGGTGTTGAAGTAACGGTACAATTCTTCGTGGCTGAAGGGTTCGGGCAGGTTGAAGGCCAACGCGCCACCTTCGGCGGTGGTGAGGTTCTTCACCGCATGGAAGCTGAACCCGGTGATGTCGGCCTGTGCGCCCACTTTGCGCCCGCCGATGCTCGCACCGAAGGAATGTGCGGCATCGCTCAGCACCAGCGCACGCCCCAGCCGCATCTGCGGGTTGCTGCCGTCCACCCGCAGGTTCACCTTGGGGGTGAAGAGCCCACAACCCTCCTCGGCCACCCGCATGATCGCCTTGATGTTCGCGGGAAGACCACCGATATCGACGGGGATGATGGCCTTGGTCCGGTTGGTGAGCATGCGGCGCACCGCTTCTGGATCCATGGTGAAGTCGTCGAGCACATCAACGAGCACGGGTTTGGCTCCGAGGTGCATCACGATATTGGCGGTGGCGCAGTAGGTATAGGCGGGCACGATCACTTCATCGCCCGGCCCTACGCCATACCAGCGCAACACCAGCTCGGCCGCATTGGTCCAGCTGTTGAGGGCGATCACCCGATCCACGCCGCAGTACGCCGCGAGGCGTTCCTCGAACTCCTTGGTGCGCGGCCCGGTGGTGATCCAACCGCTGCGCAACGCCTCCTCCACGGCCTTGATGGTGCGATCGTCGATGCGGGGCGGGCTGAATGGGATCATGGGCGGGGCGTAGGTGCGCTGGGATGCGAATTTCGGTCATGCGCCAAAATTCCCGACATGAGGCCCATGAACACGACACCGGCCTGCACCTCCAACACCGACTCCACCGCCGCATTCAGTAGGAACAACAAGGCGAACAAGCCCATGGGCAAGCTTGCACGCGCGAGCGACCACCGGACCAGCACCACGGCGATGAGTGCGGTGAGGAGCAACCCGGGCCAGCCCAATGCCGCGCCACCTTGCAAGAACTGCGAATGGCTGTTGAGGTTGCGGACCGCCGCCTGTTCCGCCCCCTTCGTCGTGTAGCAGGCCATGAGCGCGTGCTTGATGTCGCCGGTGCCCGACCCGAAGGGTTCCTGCCGGAGTTGTTCCCAACTGCACGTCCAGGCCACCAGGCGCAGGTCGTTGCCATCGGACGAGGCCAACAGGGCGGGATCCGCGGTGGCCGCTCGCTGTAGCGCGTTCCACGAGGCGTGCATGCGTGCGGCCACCAGTGGCCCTTGCACGGCCAGCGCGATCACCACCGCGAGCATCACACCGCCCAGGACGAGCGCCCTTGTCCGACCTGCCGTGCGCCGCAGGGCCGCATAGGCCAGGCCGGTGATCACCAGTGCGGCACCGAGCACGCCGCTCTTGCTCGCCAACAGCATGATCCACACCAGGAGCACCAACAGCAGTGCGGCCACCAGGCCTTGGATACGCCCCGCCCCCCCTACCACGAGCCGATGCCCCAACCAGGCCAGGGCCCAGCAGGCATACCACGCCGCATAGCTCGGGTGCAGGTCGTACGAGAGCGTGCTCTGGCTGAAGCACGACGGCGATCCGGTGCCCGACCAGCATGCCCAAGCCTTGGCACCTCCCAGCACAATGGACAACACGATGCCGACCGTGAAGGCCGCCATGCTGCGGGACGGCATGTCCGGGTGCAGCCCGACGACCGCTGCCGCGGCCAAAGGCAACAGCACGATACCCAGCTTCACTTGCAAGTCGAACAGCCCGAACGCCACATCGGTGGTCCACGACATGCCTACGATGTGCAACAGGTACCACGCGAAGAGCGGCCACAGCGCGCGCCATCGCACCACCGGGCGTTGCCACACGAAGGTGATGGCCGCGAGTGCAACAGCGATCCCCAACGGCACCGGCACCAACCGACCGCTGATGGGCAGCAACGCGCACACCAGCAGCCAGGCCCAATGCGTGGCGATGGACAGACTTCGGGGCAGGATGCGCTCGTTGGTACGCACGTGGTTCAGATGGATCGGTCGCCGTGGAGGTGATAGTGGTAGAGCCGCTTGAGGGTATGGCGGTAGGCCCGGGCGCGTGGTTCTTGACGGATGGCCGACAGCAGGGTGAAGGCCGCGGCCCGTGTGATGGCATGCAGGACGATCACCAACGACATCAGCGCAGCCGTCAGCACCGTACCGTGCTTGCGGGCGAATTTCACCCGGCTCAACAACTGGTTCGCGATCACCCGATCCAGGTTCCGCTTCGAGCTTTCACCCCCTATGTGTACGATCCCAGGACCACCCACGTACCAACAGGTGCCACCGGCCTCTCTGATCCGCAAGCACAGGTCCGCATCCTCCATCCAGAACATCTCCGGATCGAGCCCCCCCTGCCGCTCGAACACCGACCGTTCGAAGAGCATGGCCGCGCCCGATACGAAGCCCACGGTGCAGCCCGCCTCAAGCTCGGCCGTCGCGTACCGGTTGCGGGCCACCACACGGTGCAGCATGAAGAGCTCCAACGTGGCATCGAGCAGGTCGGGGATCCGCCACGCCGAGGGCTGTGTGTGGCCATCGGTGCCCACCAACCGTGGACCGGAGATCGTGGCCTTCACCCGTTCATGGGCCTCCACCCAGGCCCGCATGCTGCCGGGGCGCATGATGGTGTCGGGGTTCAGCAGCACGATGTACCGGCCACAAGCCCGCTCCATGCCGGTGTTGTTGGCCGGCGAGAAGCCCACGTTACCGGTGTTGCGCACCAGCACCATGTCCGGGAATTCCTGTGCCACCATGTCCGCCGAACCATCGGGCGAGGCATTGTCCAGCACGATGGTCTCGTGCGGTAGGTCCACCGCGCGCTGCACCGAAGCCAGGCACTCCCGCAACACCTCGCGGGTGTTGTAGCTCACGATGATGATGGAGAGCAGCGGCTGGTCGGGCATGGTGGCGGTCACTGCTTCACGGCACCGATGTGCTTGACGAAGCGTTCCTGATGGTCCACCAGATAGCGCGGCCAGTTCCCGTCCAGTGGCACGAATCGGTACTTGAAGTCACGACCGAAGATATCCTCTCCGTTGGCGATGGCCGCCTCGATCCGGGCGCGATCCTTGTAGTTCGCTGAATTGTATTCGGTGTGTGCGAAGGCCTCGATCTTCTCGATGATGCGGTCCACCCCGCCGAGGTAGGAGAAGTGCCAGCCACCATCATTGATGAACACCGGCTTCCAACCGTACCGAACGCGTTCTTGCGCCAGCCTCAGGTTCCAATACACGCGGTGCGTGAGTTTCCGATGGAAATAGTTCGCCATCAGCATGGAGAAGTCGCGGTAGCGTTGAATAGGGTCGCGGATATCTCCGGCATCCACCATCACCGTTCCGTTCCATGCATATGCCCCCCCACCGGCCTCCGAAGCATTGAGGCAGTTGAGGTAGTAGTAGAACATCCGCTGACGAAAGATGCGCACGCCCTTCATTGCAGCGGCCTCGCTGACTTTCCGCGGGTGTGGTATCTCGTCCACGTCACTGATCATCACTTGATCGCCCGGCCCGGCGTTATGCAACCCTTGGGCGATGGCATTGCGCTGGTGCTTCTCATACACCCATGCGTCGTTCCCGTTGTTCGCCGGGTACCGATCCACCACCACGTGCTCGATCTTGTGGCGGAAAGCGGCATAGCGGTCCTTGTTCTCCGCAAAATGCAGCGGCTTCGGCTTCCCCTGGTGGGTAAGGGTAGCCTCCACCAACACGAAGCGGTCCACCACGGGATCAAGCTCGTTGAGGCGAAGCTCGAGCAGGTCGAGTTCGTTGAAGAAGGTGAAGCAGTCGTAGATCATCGCTATCAGCGGAAAGGCCGTGTGACCAGCCACAAAGGAAAGAGCGGCACTGCGCATACGCCAGCGATCCATGGCAGCGTGCCATCCACCGGCTGACCGGGGTGGGCGGCTTCCCGATGCACGAAGGTCCGTTCCAGCAGAACGTCGACGTACCTCACAAGGAGAAGGGATCGGATGATGAGCGAAAGACCTCGCACGTTCCAAAGATGCCGAAAGACAGCCAGTACGTTCCCCCGCATGCTCACACGGTCCTTGCTCAGACTGCCGGGGCTGTCCCGCACACCGGCCATGGCCGAAGGCGCATGGAGGAACTGGACCGTATGCCCGGCGGCGAACATGCGCAGCCACAGGTCCCAGTCCTCGATGTGGCGGAAGGCGGTGGAGAAGCCGCCAAGGCTGCGCACCACATCGGCCCGCAAAAGCAGCGTGTTCATGCGGAAGAAGTTGCCCCGAAGTAGTCGCCGTAACACGGCATCGCCGCTGCCGCTCAACTTCTCATCGGGCTGATAGGTCCCAGGCCCTGTAAGGTCGGGGGTGCCGGTGAACGGGCGGAAATCGGAATACACCAGCGCCACCTCCGGATGCGCATCCATCCATGCCACATGGCTGGCCAGTTTGCCGGGCGCGATCACATCGTCGGCATCGAGCAATTGCAGGTACTCGCCCCTTGCCCGATCGAAGCCGGTGTTCCGTGCCACGGATACGCCACTATTGTGTTCCAGCCGCACGTAGCGGAAGCGCGGATCGCAAGCCACGAAGGCCTGCACCACCTCCGCCGTATGGTCGGTGGAGGCATCGTCCACCACGATGCACTCCCAGTCGGTGAGGGTCTGCACCTGCACCGAGCGCAAGGCATCACCGATGTACCGCCCATAGTTGTACGTGGCCACGATCACGGAAACGCGGGGTGTCATCGGCCGATCAAGCGGTTGAAGGCTGCCCAAGCATGGTATAGGAAGTACCAGCCGCGCGGTGCGAAGTTGCGCTGGATGGCCTTTCGTTCAGCAGCGGATCGGCGTTTCCCCGCCGGGTCGGAACTGAGGCCCGTGGTGTCGAACACACTGATGGCGAAGCCGGCGTGGCGTGTGCGGATGCGTTCCCGCCAGAACATGCGGGCGAGGAAGGCATAGTCCGCGGCGATGGGATAGCCGAGGTCGTAGCCTTCCGCCTTCTCCAACAAGGACCGCCTGATGAACTGCGACTGGTGCGCCACCGTCTCCTTCATCAACCACGCGCTGGTGAGCCGGTGCGGATGCGGCTTCGCGCCGTATACGCCCCGTTCATCGGCCAACTGCGCGTCGCCATACAGGATGTCGACCGTATCGGTGAGCATGGGGATGGCCCGTTCCAACACATCCGGTGCGGCGAAGGTGTCGCCCGCGTTCATGAACAGCACGAAAGGGGCCGTGGCCATGTAACACCCCTTGTTCTGCGCGTCGTAGATGCCCCGGTCGGGCTCCGAGGTCCAGTGCGTTAGTCGGGGTGCATGGGCCTTGATCAGGTCCACGCTGCCATCGGTGCTTCCACCATCCACCACGATGTATTCGAAGTCGCGAATGGTCTGGCCGAACACGCTGGCGAAGGTGCGCTCCAAGCCCGGGCGGTCGTTGTAGCAGATGGTGATGATCGCCAGTCGGGTCATGGCCTTCATGCGGTGTAAAGGTCCATGTAGCTCGCCGCCACCATGCGGCGATCGTAGCGCAATGCGGCGTTGTTCGCGATGGCTTCGTGGTCCCACGAGCGGTCCAGCACGCCACGTATCGCCTCGGAAAGACCCTGCACGTCCTTCAGTTCCGCCAGGCGGCCGTTGGTGGCGTGCACCTGTTCGGGGATGCCCCCCACGCGAAAGGCCACCACGGGCGTGCCGCAGAGGTGGGCCTCGGCGATGGTGTTCGGGAGGTTCTCGGCCAACGAAGGCAGCACGAAGACATCGGCAGCGGCATACGTGCGTGCCAAGGCCGTGGGGTCCGTGAGGTATCCGGTGGCGTGCACCCGGAGGTCGGCGGGCAGGGCGTTAGCACCACCGCCCACGCACACCAGGCGGACCTCGCCCCTGTCCAACGCACGTAAGGCGGGCACCAGGTACTGCATACCCTTGCGCGGATCGTCCACCTGTAGCGCGTTGAAAAGCACCACGTGACCGTTGCGAGGCAGCCCCATGGCCTCCCGTGCCGCACCGCGATCCTGGGGACGGAACACCGTGGTATCGAAGCCATTCGGGATCACCTGGCAACGACGCCCCCTGAACATGGCGCTGCTTTCCGCATGGCTGGCCAACCAGCGCGATGGCGCCACCAGCTTCAGGCGCTCGGATGGCAGGTCCTTCACCGCATCGTGCTTATACCGCCAGTAGTGCGCCGCCTTGCGCGGATCGCAAAGCTGTGGCGACCGATCGGGGCCTTCACGGAAACTCAGGTCCTCATCGGTGTGGTGGCTTCCGGCGGTGAACGGGTTCATGTCGTGCAGGGTCCACACGATGGGCTTGGTGCAGCCGCCGAAGAAACGTCGATGATCGATCAGCCCATAACCCGTCCAGTGCAGATGCACCACATCGGCCACCTTCATCATGGGATGTTCGAGCACATCGAAGAAGGCGTACGGGAATGTGAAGATCTCGTGCCCCGAACGTTCCTTACGCAGGTTACGGTTGCCCGGTGCATTACTGCGGTCCTCCACCAAGCCCGTTACCTCCAGGGCACGTCGAGCCTTGTAGCGCAGGCGGTCCCAGCGCGGGGTGCCTTGCAACATGAAAGGCTCGACCGCACTGTGCCGTGGGATATCGGTGCGGGTGCGGACCAGGGTGAGCAGGTGCGAATCCACACCCTGCGCCAACAACGCCCGATGCAGGTTGATGGCGGCCATGGCCGCTCCGCCGAAGTCGCTGGTATTGAGGTGGACCACCTTCATCCGTGCAGGAAGGTATCCATCCGTTGGGCGAACTCAGGCCCGTCCCAATCGCGCACTAAGAAGCGCGGGAAATGATGCACGGGCGAACGGGCGTGCACGAACCCCGAATAGTTGGCCGCGGTATGCAGGAACCCCGCTTCCCGGGCGATGCGCGCGGTGGTGCGGTTGAAGTCGGCGCCAGTGCCGAAGGGATAGGAGAAGTAACGTACCGGCCGACCGAGCATCGCCTCCAGGTCCCGCTTGGAGCCATGGATCTCCGCCTCCTGCTCCGCCGGATCCACCTGGGCCAACGATGGATGCCACTGTGTATGTGCACCGATCACGACGGCCCGCGACGATGCGAACGCCTCCAACTCCTGAACGGTCATGGGCAGGTGCGTGCCACGATGCACCCGTGAGCCAAGGTGCGCGCGCAGCTCAGCCAGGATCGCATCACGCACCGCGGAAGGCATCGCGCGCAGCACGGCCGATCGATCCTCATAGGCGATCCGCGCTTGCCGGGCCACATCGCCATCCATGGCGGACCAACGGATCCGTAGGCCGTCCATGGCGAAGTCCAGTTCCTTCGGCAGCGGTTCGTTCACCAGCAGAAGGCGTTCCAATTCGTCCCACCAATATTCGCGCCCACTGCCGATGTAGCCGCTGGCGATGTAGAAGAGGGCCTGCATACCATGCTTCTCCAAGAGCGGACGTGCCGCGTGGTGGTTGTCGGCATAACCATCGTCGAAGGTGAGCAGTACCGCGCCCTTGGGGAAGCGCTTCCGCCCCAACAGGTGGTGGTCGAACTCCTCCACGGTGAGCACCCTGTACCGCTGCTTCAGCACGGCCAAGTGCGCATCGAAGTGTGCGGGCTTCACCGCCAATTGCTGGGGGTCGGTGGGGATGTCGACCACCCGGTGGTACAGCAACACCGCACAGGCCCCGCCCAATGTACGATCCCGCACACGGCGCAACCGATGGACGAGTGGCCGAAGACCGTCCTTCCAACTACGAACGGATGGCATGGATATCGAGTTGCATGTCCATGGCCGCCTCCTGCAGACCTGCGAATGGATGCCTGTGGTACACACCAATGCGGTGGATGTAGTACCGGAAGCCGTTCGCGGCCAGTGTGGCGAGCAGGGCGTGCAGTTCCTGAGGTCGGTCGGGCATGGAGTGATACTCCACATATAGATTGCGCACGCGGCGCAACGCATCGCCGCAATCGTTCAACACGGTGGTCTCCGCCCCTTCGATGTCGACCTTCAGCAGATCGATGTCCGCATGTTGTTCCAGGACATCGCGCAGCCGCACACTGGGCAGCACTACGGCATTATCGGTGCGCAGGATGGATCCCCCGTCGGCACCTTCGCTACCAAAGGACACGCCCTGATCATCCACCCACACCACTTCACGGCGGCAGACCACGTCCGTGATCCCGTTGCTCCTCAGGTTATCCTCCAGGCAGGCGAACACGGCGGGATCCGGCTCGAAGCAGGTGATGCGGGCCGCAGGGAACAGCTTCTTCAAGTAGAGCACGGACACGCCCACGTTGGTGCCGCAATCGATGACCACTGGATCGGGACGGCCGCAGCGGAGCTTCATGCGCTCATCGCCGAAGAACTCCTTGATCTGCCAGGCCACCGAAAGCATGTCGGTGACCCGGATGTGCAGATCGCGGAACCCGATGGTGGTGGGCATGTGCCGGGGAAAGCGTGTGGCCTCGGCGACCAAACGATCTTCCTCTGGCGGTGGCCCGTACACCAGGCGGCGGATCAGCTGCTTCATGCCTTGTGCGCGTTGATCCCGATCACCACGGGATAGTCGGGGTCCACCACATCGAGCTGCGTCGCGTCGCACTCCTCGGAGGCAAAGCCCTTCATCAGACAGGCGGCGGCATACGAATTGCCGAACACCTGCACCTGCACATTGTCCGCTCCGAACACGTCCGCGAAGGCGCGGCGAGCGGAATCGGGCGTGAAGCGCCAGTAGTCGCCCCAGCGATCGGCGTCGTAGCGCGACACCTGCACCAGTCCAGCTACGGTGACCAGCGCCGTGCCACCCGGCCTCAGCGTATGATGAAGCCCGCGCACAGCAGAATGCACATCGTAAATGAAGTTGAGCGTCTGCGTACAGATGAAGGCGTCCATCGTACCTGCCGGCAGACCATCCGGCTTGGTCAGGTCACCGACCACCCGATCCTTGGTGGCCTCGCCCTGGAACTGGAGCACCGCTGGCACCACCGCCCCGGAGGCGAACCGTGTGGTATATGTGCTTTCGGCGACCTCCATCACCCGGCCGTGGATCACGGCCCGTTCTGCGTCCAGAAAACGTTCGATGTAGTAGCGATCCACAGGGGTGCCTCGATCGAAACCGAACACCCGCGATACCGGCGGAAATGCGAACACCGCGGGATCCGCATCGGTGGTGCGCTTGTTGCGCACGTACCATTGTTTCATGCCGTTGGGCAAAGCCCGCCAAACACGGCCCTTCAGCGAAGCATCGGAACCGCCCTCGAAGTGATGGTGCACATAGGCCGCCCATTGGGCAATGGCCTGCTCATCCTCCACCAGGGGAGATCGCTCCACCGGTATGGGTGCGGAAGTGAGTTGCAGGTGCTCCCCGTGCTCGCCCCCGGTCTCGTGCGTGGCCCCATCGCCAAATCCCTTGTTCAGCGCAACCGGACGCGAAGGGAACACGCTGAGCCCGCCATGGAGCACGCAGCTCGCGGTCCATCGGATCGCCCAACTGTCGATGCGTCCTTCCACCTGGTCCTTCAGCATCCGGGAGAAGTAGCGCACCCGACCATCGGCGTCCAGCGCCTTCAACCGGCCGGCGCGTTGCAGCTTCTTGTAGAGCGCGGCACCGTCCTGCTCCAACTTGTTCCAACTGCGCTCCCAAACCGCCCAGGTAAGGCTGTCCGGATAGCGGATCATGTACGTATCGCCAAGCACAGCAGGGTCGGCATAGTAGCACCAACCGCCCACGGAGAAGACCTGCTCATCGGCTGCGTACAGGTCCAACGCATCATTCATGAAACGCAGGAAATGGGGCGAGAGCAGGGCATCGTCCTCCACCACGATCACGCGGCCGTGCTGTTCCACCACGTGCGACACACCTTCGATCACCGAACGGGCCAGGCCCTTGTTGGCCGGTGCTTCGATCACCTCCACCGAGGCGAAGCCTTGAGCGGCACGGGCCACCTCGCGCACCTGGTCGATGGCCTTGCGATCCACCTCCGTGGCATCGGCCTTGGGGCCATCGCAATAGAGGATCAGTGGGCTCTCCCCGGCCAGATCGTTCGCCACGAGGCCCTGAAGCACGCGCTTCAGATGATGGGGGCGCTTGTAAGCGAAGAGGGCGATGGGGGCGCGGGCCATGGTCAGTTCTTCCGAAGGATGCGGGTTTCCGAAAGATCGCGATTGAAGATCACCGGAGCCATTCCGGAGAGCAAGACGGTGAAGCCGCGCAGTACCTCCGCGTTACGCTCGGTGTAGCGTGCGCGCTCGGCGTTATCCAATACCAACAAGCCGCCTCGCTTGAGTTTCGCCGTTGCATGGGCGAGGCACGAGGTACGCGCCCGACCATCGATCATCAACACATCGAAATGGCCATCGGGATACCGGTCGATGGCGTGCACATAGGCCTGGTAGTTGCACCCCTGCGAGGCCGCGTCGGCGGAAGCGTAGTGCGCCGGTTCGGCGGGGTCGGGCACAGGCACCAAGGTACCCGGTGTGGCCGGCACATGGATCCCGGTCCATCGATCAGCCCCCTCCTTCCTCAAGCGTTGTTCCAGGATGGCGTACCACTGCGGATCGTGCTCCACGGTGACCACCTGGGCCACACGATCGAGCCAGAAGAGCGTACTGCCGCCACCGCCGTACTCGAACACCCGATCGGTGCGCTTCAGGATCCGGTCCAGCCGATCGATCGCCGGGAACGTGATCCATGCCGTGCGCTCGTCCATGGAGTTGGCCCCATCACGCAGGGCGCGTGCCCAACGTCGGTAGTACCGAAGATCGCTCCACCGCGCCCCGTGTGCGCGGTTCCACTTGATCTGGCGGAGAAGGTGTAGCAAGCCCACTCAAGAAAGGGTGAATCGGTGATCGGTGGTGAAGGCCCCTTGATCGCCTGTCGGCAGCCGCCCCGTGCCGAAGAAGTCGCCGCTCTCCACATGGAAGGTCCCCGCGTTGAGGATGTAGTCGGCGATCTCCCCGTTCACCGTGGAGAAGAGCGTGAACCCGTAACTGCCGGGCAGCAAGGGGCAGCGCGGCAGGTGGATGGACACACGGTCGCATCCTTCGGCATCGGCGAAGACCTCGCCCGTGGTCTCGTTGCTCAAGTGCAGGATCCGCTGGCCGTACACATCGTCGATGCCCATGGCCAGGTGCAGGTTACGCAGTGGCCCCCGATGAGCCTTGAAGTCGAAGCGGAACACCACCGAGGATCCGGTCTGGGCGGCGGCCAGGTCGCCACCGGCCTCATCGCCTATGGAGAAATCGGTGAACCGGATGGCTCCGGAGCCCTGCCGGTCTGGCCGGGCCTCCAGGTCGGTCCGCACCCCACCATCGGCGGCACGCAGGTACTCGGCCACCACCGTGGGGGTATCGCCCTGCAACACCAGCTGGCCGTGCCGCAGGTAAATGGCGCTAGTACAAAGGTTCTGGATCGCGGCCATGTTGTGGCTCACGAAGAGCACGGTGCGGCCGCCGCTGCTCACCTCCTTCATCTTGCCGATACACTTGCGTTGGAACTCGGCATCGCCCACGGCCAGCACCTCGTCCACCACCAGGATCTCCGGCTCCAGATGCGCGGCCACAGCGAATGCCAGCCGCACGTACATGCCGCTGGAGTAACGCTTCACGGGCGTGTCCAGGAACTTCTCAACTTCAGAGAAGGCCACGATCTCGTCGAACCGCGACCTGATCTCGGCGCGCGACATGCCGAGGATGGAGCCGTTGAGGTAGATATTCTCGCGCCCGCTGAGTTCGGGATGGAAGCCGGTGCCCACTTCGAGCAACGAGGCCAGTCGTCCACGGATCTCCACGCGGCCCTCGGTAGGGTCCACGATGCGGCTCAGCACCTTCAGTAAGGTGCTCTTGCCCGCGCCGTTGCGGCCCACGATCCCCACGCGGTCACCTTCGTTGATGGTGAACGAGAGGTCCTTCAGCGCCCAGAAAGCATTCGTGGACGAGGCGCCCGCCCCACCCTTCACCAGCGCCCGTGCCTTGCGACCGATCACATCGCGCAGCGCTGTGTAGCGCTCCCGTTGTGCGCCCAACACGAACTTCTTGCCGAGCCCTTCCGCCGTGATCACTGGTGTCCCCATGCCTCAGATGATGTCGGCGAAGCCCTTTTCGGTACGACGGAAGTAACGAACGCCCAGCACCAGCAGCAGCAACGACATGCCCAGCGAAGTAAGGAATCCCGGCCAATGGATGGGCAGATCGCCACCGAAGAGCGAGAAGCGGAACCCATCGATCACGGCCACCATGGGGTTGCAGGCGTAGAGGAACTTGAGCGCATCGGGGATGGCGGGGTTCCCGAACACGTCGTTGCTGCTGAAGGCCACGGGCGTGATGTACAGGCCGAACTGCACGATGAAGGGCACGATGTAGCGGAAGTCGCGGTACTTCACGTTGAGCGCACCCATGAGCAGGCCCGCGCCCAGCGCCGCGAGCAGGGCCAGTACCAGGAACACCGGCAGCAGCAGGACCTCCGGCCCCGGCAGGTGGGCGTGGAGGAGCATGAGCACGAGCAGGATCGCCAGCGCCACGGCCATGTCGATCAGGCTCACCAGCACGGTGCTCAGCGGCAGGATCATGCGGGGGAAGTAGACCTTGGTGACGAGGTTGCTGTTGCCGATCATGGCGTTGGCCGCGCCGTCGAAGGCCGATGCGAAGAGCTGCCACGGCATGGTGGCGGCGGCCACGAGCAGCACACGGGGGATGCCCTCGGGCACGGTGGACCCGAACAGCCAGCCGATGAACCACATGGCGGCCAGCGTGAGCAGCGGCCTCACCAATGCCCACAGCACGCCGATGGCGGTCTGCTTGTAGCGTACCATCACATCGCGCCAAGCAAGGAAGCCCAGCAGGCCGCGGTAGCGCCAGAGGTCGCTCCAGTAGTGCTGGTTGCGCGCGCCGGGGGCTATGATGGTGGTGCGGCTCATCCGCGCAGGAAGGCGATGGTGGACAAGGGTTCGGGGCGCGTCATGGCGGGGCGGCCAAAGGTAGCAGGCGGGGCGGGGCACGGGAATGCCGAAATGCACCGGTGAATGCTGAATGTGGCCACCCGATCTTCGTGACCCATGAGGCGAAGACCGAACAGGTCAGTAGGGGGCTAGCGTCAGTCTACTAAGGTTCAGGACCACTGCGGCCTGTCGCATTTTGATCCATTATGAACGAATGTACGGACCAACCCGGGCTGGATGATCGTATCGTGTCAAGTAGCGGCGCAGGGTCCCCTTCGGGAGACCGCTGCTGAGGTTGCGTGGGCATCCTACGAAGGCTTGAGTTCCTGTCTCCACAACCTCATTACTCAGCCCACTTGAACGACTCCACTACCTCATTGAAGATCACGAACAAGCTATCGGACCGCACCTCATCCAACTCCTGAGGCAAGTTCCTTCGGAGCCATTGGGCAGCGATGAGGATGGTATTCTCCTCTTGCTCGGTAATTGCGCTAATACCCGCTCGAACTTGTTTGGTATGTTCAATACGCCGAACCCATAGTTCATAAGCCCAATCCACCCCGCTCCGGGTTGTGATGACCCATGCTTTGCCTTTAAGCGAAGAGTCTTGGTGCTGCAGCATCATTTCCCGAAAACCACGGTCAATGGCCCTCAATGTGTCGGGGTCAGCATACAAGAGATCGTAGCGCCAGTTCATCGATGCGACATGCGATTCCCTCATTTCGTTCCAAGGCAAGCGGTAGGAGGAAGCATTACTGGAAATATGAATGGCCACAACAGCGTCTGATTCGGGGTTGAACCGAGGTTCCAATAGCAAGTTGTTCACGTTGCCTTCATCGTCCTTGTCAATATAGCTCGCGTACATCACTGGCGAACTGTTCACGGGGCTGAATGCATATATGCTGAAGTCCTTGCGGCCATCAATCTCCATTCTTTCCTGCCTCCATTGGATTCCGAACGGCAGACAGACGCTCCGCGCAATGGTGTCAAGCGCCATCAGTCGCATGCCTGTCAAACAGCCATCAGCGTTGTGTTTCCGTTCCTGTATGGCGCGAGTCTGATCACTCTCCGGCCTCGGTGTGGAGAAACAGGCACACAGTACGAGTGCTGCGGCACAGATGAGCAGGCGGTCAGGCACGTCCGAAGCGTTTAAGAGTGGTCAGTTCAGCGGCACGCTGCAATTGCTCGATATGTCGAGCCTTTCGCTCATCGCCTCGAATGCGTGCGATTCGTGGCGTGCTGAAGTCAGCAACGGTCAATGAGCCATAGTCGATTCGGACCGTAGCCAGTTCTTCAGCGTATGTCCGTATCTGCCCTTCACTTCCATGGTTCAACGTCACGTCGAGCAGGTCGCCTAAGAAGTTGGTCAGGATGCCAGCCTGACCCGATGTGAAATCATCGGCCTTGTCGTACGAATAGCTTCCGGTCAAGCCGAGATTGAACCCCGCCACGCAGTCGCAGAAATCAGGTGGCCGCTCGTAAATCGTTCGTGGCGCTGCAACTTCATACGATTCATCCACGGGTTCACCGTTGAACAGTAATTCCCTTGACATGGGGTCTGCGCCGCCATAGCGCTGCTGGAATGGCCGCAAGTGATCGAAGGCATGGAGCGGAAAGTTCTGAGCCATTCCGCCATCCACATACAAGCCATTGTACGACTTCGTGTAATCATCTTCGACATGGTCGCTATCTACATGGGTGTTCACGAGTACAGGCTTGAACACGAACGGCATGCTCATGGACAATACCACGGCGTCCACCACAGGAAAGTCGGGGGTGTGCCCCACCGAGAAATATCTTCCACTATGTGCGGACACGTTCGTGCCCACTATGACCAGATCGACCCCGGTCAAGTTGAACAAATCATAAAAAGTAATCTGTTTAGCCTCTTTTGCGATGACCTTCCGAACACTCAAAGGCAAGTACTTATCGGGGTATAGTTTCCGTTTCTTTAATAAATATGTTTCAAGCAATTCAGAGAAGTACTCTTTTGCCTTCACGCCGGAGAACAGCCCCCTATTGAACAATAATTTATGCACATATTGCGAAAGTCGAATTGGGGCAAACGGATTTGTTTCTGTTTTCACAATACGCTTGGACATAATATTCGATGGCGTGTATACCTGTAACGCAGTACCTACACTGCTTCCAACCCCAATAGGGGGAGGCCCAGATGCAACGAGCATAGCTTTCTCCCAAAAAGTATGTGTGACGAACTCATGTGTTTCGGAACTAGGGTCCACAGCACAATATTTGTACGATGGATCTTCGAAGAATTCCTCGTAAACGTTAACCCAATCGGTTGATTGAAAATAGCCCAGCCTCATTTTCCCCAATCGGTTCGCCTCATACTCAAGATCCTTGGATGACATGCCGATCGCCAAGCTGAACGCGGTGATGGCACCAGCCGACGTACCCGAAATACCCTTGATCTGCCTTTTGTCCAAGGGCATGGTCGGATAGATCAATTTTCGGTCCCCCTCGATCAGTAACGAACGCAAGCGGGCCGAGTCCGGGGATGTTTCCGGCGGGTTGTCGGGGTTGTCGCTGATGTCATAGATCTCCTCCAGTGCGCGCACTACACCTAAGTAGACAACACCCTTGCCTCCACCACCCTCGAAGGTGAGGTAGTTGACGCTGCTCGGGGAGATCGTGGGCAAATTATCCATTGATGGCTGCTCTGATCCCTCACAACGGCAAGTCCCCACTATAGTCCGGAAGGTCGCCCGGCGAGTTGGGGTTGTGCAGATACACCAAGCTGGTAGGCACCTTGGTAAGCCATGGGTCGCCCTCGGGCACCCCGCCCTCGAAGTAGCCATCGGCCTCCATGATCTCGTCTATGATGCTCACATAGAGCGGATCGTCGGGCATGGGCACGTCCTCGCCGTTCCAGATCTCGCCGCCGGTGTTCAGGTAGTGCAGGATCGCCTTTTCAAAGCCCGGCCGCACGGGCACCAGCACACGGGCGGCGCCCGCCTGCAGGAAGTCCATGAACAGCGGGTCGTCCGCGTTGCGTTGCAGGATGTCGACCCACTCCCGCTTGCGCGCCCAGTAGTACGGATAGAAGTGGTAGGTGATCTGCTCCCACTCGAAGCCCTGCTCGAAGAACCGGATGTAGCGCCCCTCCGCAGCGGCCTCGCTGAAGGAGAATTCGGGGTAGCCGTACGGGGCCACGTTGGTGCGCATGGCATCGAAGCTCTCGAACCGCTGCCCACTGATGGACTCGATGCAATGCTTCTTCAGCTCGGTGCGCTCCACCTCGCGGTTGATGGCGGGATTGTTTCCTGTCACCATGGCATTCACCATCTGCTGGTTCAGCCAGCGGTTGTACTCATCCACCTTCTTGTCGTATGCGGTCTTCAGGGCGGCGAAGGTGTCCGCCTGCCACTGCTGGTAGGCCTCGGCGCTCGGCTTGCAGAATACCTGCACGGATACGGCCCAGTGGTGGCAAACGGCCTTGAGGATGACGGGAATGGTGCCGCCCGTTTCGGACAGTTCGGTGATGTACACCACATCATTCTCATAGCGGGTTACCGAGGCCGCACCGCCCACGGATACCGTGACGTACTGGTTGGCCACCGAAGTGATGAGGAAGACCAGCCGGACGGCTATGGCCGTGTACCCCTGCGGTATCTCCAGCTTCTCGCGCCATGTGTTGTAGTCCGAATCGCCCGCGGCGGGCCAGAAGTCGCGCGCCGCCTGCACGGAGAGCAGCGTGGTGGGGGGTGCCTGTATGCCCGTGGCGCCGTACCGGATGGCATACTCGTCATAGGAGGCCGGGGTGATCTGCTCGAAGGAGGTGATGTCGAACGGCGGCGGCATCTCCATGACCTCGTTGCTCATGGGCTTCGCCAGTTTGGCGAAGAGGTGGAAGGCGGCCGGTTCGGGCACCATGAACTCGAACATCACGCGGCGGCCGTAGTTGACCACGCGGTTGTAGTACACCTTGTCCAGCCATGTGTACACGCCCACCACATGGTCCGTGCCCCCTGCACCATCGGTGGTATTGTCGAAGCTGTGCCCGGTGGTCTCCTCCTGTTCCACGATGGTGGTGACCGAGCGGCGGGTGCGGTTCTTCTCGATCACACGGTCCACGGCCCTTTCCATCACATCCTTGGCATACGTGGTGGCGTTCGCGGTGGACTGGCTCTGGCTGCTGCTGCTGGAGGTTCCTGCACTGACAGTACCCGATACCGGCCCGTACCGCGCGGAAACGGACACACCGGCCTGCCGGGCCTGATCCTGCTGCACCACGTTGGCCGCCTCCTGATGCACCTCGAACCGCTCGGTGGTCTGGGTTTCCCGTTCGTTCTCCACGGTGGTCTCCTGCTCCTGCTCAAGGGTGGATTCCTGCCGGTACAGGTCGCGGAAGGTGCGGGTGCGTTTCTCACCCCGCAGCACGTTCTCCACATGGGCCACTTCGCCCGGCTCGTATTTGTACAGCTGGGTACGCACCACCTTGAGGTCGGCTATGCCGATGGGGCGCACATGCCCGGCACCGCCCGGCCATTGGACGAACTCGAACGGCTTGCAGGGCGGGTCCTGCGTGAGGTTGACGCATTCGTTGCCCAACGCGATCAGCGCCCCGCCGGTGCTCACCGCCACGGAACGGGTACTGCTGGCATTCACAAGGCGCCCCAGCCGCCTGATCTCCGCGCCGAACAGTTCATGCACGCGCGGCATGTAGACGAACTTCAGGTCGAACCCGAACTGGGTCAGCCGCGTTCTGGTGTCCGATTGGAGCGCGTCACTACTATCCTGTGAAAGCGCCAAGGGATCGTGGTCGATCACGTTCTTCTGCAGGCTGTCGTTCGGATCGCTTTCCTTCCGCTGCGGGTAGCGCAACTGCCGATACTTGTACACTTGCTCGTCATACACGCGCTGCACATCATCATACGCCGCCTTGACGCTGTCAAGCTCCTTGGCCGGGTCATCCGGGGGGGGCGGGGGCTCCGGACGGGTGGTGGGTTCGGTGGGCAGTGGTACATCCGGCATGGGGAACACATCACCGGGCAGCACCACCATGGACATGTACGCGCTGAAGATGCCGGGGCCGGTGCCCATCAATGGATCGTCCACCGCGATCTTCTCGATCACGTTCAACAGGCGGAGGATGCGCACCTCCTCCGTGCGGAGCGCAGTATCGGCACCAAGTATGGTCAACGCGAAAAGGTTGTCCCACACTTGGGACTTCAGGTCGGCATAGCCCGGATCGGCCACGTAGGTGGCTGCGGGCTGGTCGAGCACGAGCGGGCCTTCGATCAAGCTCTTCAGGGCGGCCTCGTCGGAATTCCTCTGCCTGACGCGCAGATAGTCGTCGATACGCCCGAATCCGGGGAACAGGGCATTCAGCGCCGCGATGTCCGGGATGAAAAGCGCGTTGGATGTCCTGAAGGTGGTGGCCGAGGCGATCATGGCCGTGCGGGGATCGGCCCCGGCCCGGTCCGCGCTCAGCGTAGCATGGAACACGCTATCGGACAGGTAGTGGATACGCCGTGCATCGGCCTCATCGATGATCGGTCTGCGTGGCTCCCGTACCGTGGCGAGTTTGAACAGGTTGTCGGGGAGGTTGGAGGAGGCGGTCGGCATGGCGGCGTGTGTTTGGCGGGTTCCGGACCCCGATGTGGAACGGATAAAAGAGCGGTTATCAGGAAGACGTGGGGGACTTCTTACAGGGTTGCCTCAGAGTCGGACATTCGGATCCGAAAAGTTATTCACGATCATCACATGGCGTGCCGTGTCCTTGGTGGTGTCCATCAAGACCGTTCCCTTGTCTTCAGAAATAGCGGTACTGACCCAAGACGGTGCTTGCGTGAGTGATGGGAGCGGCGGCCCGGCGCAGGAAGGGCCATGCGGATGCGTGCAACGAGGAGGCGACCGGAGGAAGCCCCCGCAGTGCCGCAGCCGCTGGCCCTGACAAGACGGCCACAGCGGACAGCACGACCCCGCCTTCGCCCTCCGATCGGTCGGGCTTTTGCTGGCTTCGCCCCTTTCCCTTACAACAAGTTCCTCAACCGGAACGAGAACAGGCGAAGGCGGGGACACGCCCAAACCGAATTCCCACACAATACTGCCTCCTACCGCGACGACCGCCTATCCCCCACGCCCGGCTCGCGCCCCAGCACCAGCAGTTCCCACACACCTTGCAGGTAACCGATGCCGTAGGCGAAGTGCAGCGTGAGGAAGGCGAGCAGCACACCGGGGATGTCGCCCGGCACGGACGCCGCCCGCACCGCCGAGGCCACGGCAGCCAAGACATAGAGCGCGATACCGCCTGCGTACAACGCTCCGAGCACGGGGTGCAGCAGCGCCACGATCCAGCCCAGCAGCAGGTACGCCACCCACAGCGCGGGCACCAACTGGCGCAGGGTGGTGATGCCGCCGTACAGCTTGTTCACGTACACCTTCCAGAAGCCGTACTGCCGGTACTGCCGGAACAAGCGGTGGTAGCTGGCCCGCACGTAGTAGCGGCTGCGGATGCGGGGCGAGAGCAGGATCTTGAACCCGGCCTTGGTCACGCGG
>CAUJED010000143.1:0-4112 GCA_963169535.1 Bacteroidota bacterium
CTTGCGCATGGCGGTCACACCGGCGAGCAGGGCATCGTCCTGGCCCATCAGGGCCATCGTCGGAGCGAGGCAGAGGAAACCAAGGAGGTGCTTCATCGCGGGGTTGGTACGGCAGGTGCATGGGAATAGTTCCGGTGGGCATGGTGGAAAAGTCGTGGCCGGTGGCTCGTGGGCCGGGCGCGCGCGCCGGTACTTTCGACCCGTATTCCACGACCCCATGCTCATCAACAGCGAACCCATTTCGGAGGACTTCGGCTACCTCGTGCTACGCGCCGGTTTCGGTGGCTCCATGTTCTGGCAACATGGTTGGCCCAAGCTGATGGCGTTCGGTGAGAAGGTGGACAGCTTCGCCGATCCTTTCGGGCTGGGTCCTGCGTTCTCCTTGATATTGATCCTGCTCGCCGAGGTGGTGTGCTCGGCCCTGGTGGTGCTGGGGCTCTGGACCCGCGCGGCCCTGATCCCGCTGATCATCGCCATGGCGGTGGTGGTGTTCATGGTGAAGGGCGATGCGGCCTTCGCGGAGAAGGAACTGGCCGCGATGTACCTCGTTGGCTTCGTGGCCCTGTTATTCACGGGCAGTGGCCGGTTCGCGGTGGACCGGATCTCGTTCGGATAGTGCCTACTGGGTACCTCGAAGAACCTGGTTCCGGTGGCGTTCATGAGAAAGGAGCGAGGTGGACATCGCTTGATCCTTGCCCCATACTTTCTCCGAGAAGCCCATTCCTATGGCCCGGCCCTCGGTAGCTGCGGCCCACACCTTCGGCCTTACAACAGGCCCCTCGTATCGGCCTGTGAAGGAATAGCGGTGCAGCTTCGGCCGCGACCGAAAGTGCAAAAAGGGATCACGCCTGTAGCGCCGCCATGTCGGCGTTCCACGCGTGCAGCAGGGGCAGTTCCTGCGCACCCACCAAGCCCATGGCGATGAACTCCTGATAGCAGACCAGCATGTTGGCCCCGATGTGTTCCACACCGGGTTTCAGCGGTAGTGCCTGCAGCTTCTGGGTGATGGCCTTGTTGTACTGGTAGCCGATGAGCTCATCGGCGAAATCCTTCATCAGGTCGTGGGCATTGCGTTCCTGCCATACCGTGGCATTGTGGAACAGCACGTCCCAGCCGTTCTCCCAGCAGATGCGCACGGCCACGTAGCTGCGCCAGATATCCGTCATCCGGAAACTGCAATGGGAGGGGAGGTAGAGCAGTTGGAACACCTCTTTGAACCACGTGGTGTTCTGCGAGTTGAAGGGGCACCACGCGCCTTTTCCGAGGGATACCGGGTGTTCGCGCTGCTCGAAGTCCAGCGGCAACTTCCCCACCAGCCGGTAGATGGCGTCCACGTCGGGGTTCTCATCGGCCAGACCCTGCTGGATGGGGCAGTCCTTCTCCGTGTGCGCGGGCACAGGGGGCACGACGTCCTGCAGATGTTCCAGGGGGAAGCCGCGCGGCCACACGGGTTCTTTGCTGAAGCAGCGGTACAGGTTCACCCAGCCGGTGCCCTCGAACGAGCCGGTGGTGTGCTTCAGCGAGCGCTCCCCCCAGAACGCTTCACGCGGAAAGTTGTCGTCGTCCGATTCAAGGATCACCTCGGCCCCGTTATGGATGGCCTGCAGGTAGCCCAGGTTCTTACGGCCGTAGTGCCGCTCGGGCAACAGCGCCGCCAGTTGGAACGGCATGGTGCGTTGCCGCTCCAGCCCCCAGAAATCGCAGCCGTCCAGGTGGAAGTCGGTGGGCGATGGCCTGTCGCCGATCAGGATGAAGCCGATGCCATGCTTCGTACAGCCCTCGGCGAACGAACGCAGCACGGCGTTGGGTGCGGCGATGGAGGTGATCACAAGGGCGGTGCGGGCCATGGTCATAACCGGGGTGCGCGGAACAGGAGGCGTAGCTTGAAGTAATGCAACAGCACGCGGAGGGAATCGCCGATGGCGTTCGACGACACGCGCGGGCTGGGCGCCTTGTAGTGGATGGGGATCTCGGCGTAACGGGTATAGCGCAACAGGTAGCGCAGCTCGGTCTGGTAGAAGTGGGCCTTGGACAACAACGGATAGGCCAGGAAGCGCCCCACCACCTCGCGGTGGAATCCCTGGTAACCGGAGGTCATATCGTACATGCGGCTGCCCAGGAGAATGTTGCTCAGGATGGTGCCCACCTTGGAGAGCACGGTGCGCCGGTAGTTCGATTCGGTGATGGAGCCCCCGTTGATGAAGCGGCTGCCGAAGGCGCATTCGTTCCCTTCGTTCAACACCCGGAGGAACATGGGCAGCGCGCGCGGGTCGTGGGAAAGACCGGCATCCATCTCGATGATGAGTTCATGCCCGTTGCGAAAAGCCTCCCGGTAGCCACGGATGTAGGCGTCCACCACATTGCGGTTCTCCGGGGCCCACACGGCCTTGAAGCGATGATCATCCCGCTCCAACGCTTGGCAAAGCTCCAGCGTACGGTCCTTGGAAACGTTGTCCACCACTAAGTACACGGTACCGGAGCTCAACCGGTCCAGCATGGTGCGCAAGGCCGTGATGAACATGGCGAACTCGGCCTCCTCGTTGGCGAGGGGGACGATCAGGGCCCAGTCGTTACCATGGTACATTCAGCGGGTGAAGGAACGAAGTTCGTACCGATCGGTCGACAAGGCAGGCCCCTCGGGCCGGAAACCCTGGTCGGTGAGCCACGTGAGGAACGGTTCCAACGGCCTTTCGGCGATAGCGAGGTGAAGGAAGGCGACGCGGTGCACCCCTTGCAGTTCGGGCCATTCGGCGTCGAGCAAGATGTACATCGGCAGGTCGCCGGGCAGGTGCCGGGCCATGCGTGGGAGCGCGGTACGCTTGGCCTCATCGGTCACCAGTAGGTCGTTGGTGGCGATGATGCCGTTCCACTCCACGGGTATCGCTGGCTTCAGGTATTCCGAACGCCGCACGGCCACGGCCAACGAGACCGAGAGCAACACCAGGTGGACGCCCAACGCCCAATGCCGCGCCGCGCCGTGCAACAGCGTCCCGACCGCCAACACCCCTGTGATCGCCGCCATGGGCCAGAGGTAGGCGAAATACTGCTCGCCCACGGCCTGCGCCGGACTAACACCGGCCAGGAACAGAGCGATGGTGAAGAACGACCACCAGCCGAAGGTGAGGAAGAAGCCCCCCCGCTCCGAACGAAGACCCGCGGCCTTTGTTAAGCCTTTGCTCCTGACCTTGCGCCCCCACGCCACCAGGACGATCACCGTGAGAAGGAGGTAGCCGTACCGCAGCACATGTGGTTCGGTGAGGAACTGTATGGTAGTGTACACCACGCCCTTCAGCCGGTTCAGGTGATCCACCGGTTCGGGCACATCGCGTGGGCGGTCGCCGTAGGTGATGAGGAACTCGAGGAACTCCGGGTAGAGGAGGAGCATACCCGCGAGCGAGGCCAACAGGCTGCCGAGGTATGCCCAACTCCGGCGACCGATGCCGTGCTGGGCCAGCATCAACACCACACCAGGCAGCAGTAGGAAGGGGAAGTACAGGTGGGTAAGCAGGCCCAGCATGTTCACCATGGTGAAGCCGACCCAGGACCATCGTCCAGCACTCCCTTGGATCAGCCGCAGGCCGAGCATGTACGAAGCCAGCGCCAGCAGGGCCATCAGTTGGTAGGGCCGCGCTTCGAGGTCGATCTGCACCGCCGCTGGGGAGAGGTACCACACCACGGCCGTGGCCAAGGCGGCCAGGTCCGAACCCGTGAGGCGGCGCGCCAGCCGTACCAGCAGCAACAGGATCCCCAGGCCGAAGGCGACATTGAGAAAGGCACCGGTGGCCGCCGAGGTGCCCCACAGCACATGGATCGCGTGGAGCAGCCAGAAGTAAAGCGGTGGGTGCACATCGTACCGTGCCATGTCCAACGACACGGCATGGAAGTCGAACCGTGTAGGCCGGTCGTAGAACCGTTGCAGGTCCGCCACGGTGATGGGCCGGTGCACCATGTCGGCGATGGAGGTCTCCCATATGCCAGCGGTGGCCGCCGCACACATGTACGACACGCTCTCGTCGTTGGAAAGGCTGGTCTTCCAGGTCAGTAGGGCGTGGATCCGAAGGCCCACCCCATAGGCCAGCAGCAGCACGAGCGCGACCCGCCAGATCCTGTAG
>CAUJED010000144.1:0-11422 GCA_963169535.1 Bacteroidota bacterium
GCGCGACCTGTCCATGGTGGTGAAGGAGGCGCTGAACAACGCCCTGAAGCACGCGCGGCCCACCAGCATCGCCGTGCGTTTCCACCTGAGGGGATCGTACTACGAATTAGCTGTTTCGGACAACGGACAGGGACTAGGGCACAGCCCGACCGATGGGGGAAACGGCATGGCCAACATGCTGGAGCGTATCAGTGCGCATGGCGGCACGTTCACTGTTCGCGGCGCGGTGAACGGGCAGGGCACGGTGGTGGAAGCGCACGGTGCCTTCAACGGAGCGTAGTTTGCGACGATGAAACGCATCAAGGTGGCCATCGTGGAGGATGATCGCGACTTCCGCGAGTTGCTGCAAGCGGGCATGAGGAACGATGCGGGCATCCACGTCATCGCGACCTTCCCTTCCGGCGATCGTTTCCTGGCCGGCTTGGCGGACCTCGATGCCGACGTGGTGGTGATGGACATCAACATGCCCGGCAGCAGCGGCATCGATTGCGTGGCGAAGGCGAAACCGCAAAAGCCCGCGATGCAGTTCCTGATGAGCACCGTGTTCGAGAACCCGGCCTACATCTTCCAGGCCTTGTGCGCGGGCGCCACGGGCTACATCGTGAAAAGCGCACCGGCCAGGGATCTCATCACCGCCGTGCATGATATCCATGCTGGCGGCTCACCGATGAGCCCCGCGATCGCACGCGCCGTGGTGGCTTCGTTCCAAGGCGCGGTTTCGCCCCGCATCAAGGAGGAGCAGCTCACCGCCAAGGAACGCGAGGTGCTGGACGGCCTTGCCGCCGGCCTCATGTACAAGGAGATCGGGGACAAGCTCTGCGTGAACATCAGCACGGTGCGCACGCACGTGCGCAGCATCTACGACAAGCTGCAGGTGCATTCACGGGCCGATGCCGTGAAGCGTGCCTACCCCGATGGGCACAAGCCTTAACGGGTCCAGGTGAAGCGGAGCACATCACGGGTTCCCTCGCCTTCCATCACCAGCGTGTAGGTGCCGGTGGCCAATGCTGCACCGTTCAATTCCATGATCAGTCCGGTGATGCTTCCCGTTGTCACCTCACGACCGACCGCGTCCAGCATGCGGTAGTACCCGCCGACCGCTTCGCGCGAAGAACGCAGCAGGATGATGCCTTCCGCGGGATGCGCGGAAACGCTCCATGCTGTTGCGGTCTGCGCACCGATGCCCGTGTTGGTCTCGATGGTCACGGTGTAGTCCTCGGTCTCGCCGAACTGCGCATCGGAGCAGGGCGAAGGCGCTCCACCGCCACGTGCGCGCACGCGCATCACCTTATCTCCCAATGGCACCGCAGGCACTGTGAAGGTCATGACGGCGTCCGTGAACGAGGTTGGGATGGAGGGGATGTTCCCGATCTGTTCACCGGCATCGTCCCAGTCGCCATCGGCGTTGTAATCGATCCACGCGCTGAACACATCGAACTGCCCTGCGCCCGAAGTGACCGTGAGGTCGTAGGTCTGATTGGTGGTGAGCGTGGTGCTCTGCGCGGTGTAGTCCTTGTACGGCGCGGTGTATGCGCCACCGCTGCCCGTATTGCCGATGGTGCCGAGCTGCACGCCATCGGTGAAGGTGCTGAGCGTTCCCCACAGGTTCACGTTCCCCGTGAAGGGCATGCACGGGCCGCCCGCTTGCTGCACCGCGATGGGGATGTCCAGCACCTCGCCGTATCCAGAGGAGCCGCACGGGCCAGTGGGCGGGCTGTTCGGGTCGAACGCGCGCACACGCAGCACGTGCTGGCCGGGTGGGCAAGCCACAGGCACGCTGAAGGGCAGGTTCACCAACTGGAAGGCCGCGGTGTTCTCCACCCAACCGAGGTCTTCACCAGGATCGTCGAAGTCGGCGTCGTCGTTCATGTCCAATGCGGCCACGTACCGTTCCGTGAAGAAATACCCGGACGTGATATTCAGCACCGACGCCTCACCCTGCTCGAAATGGAAGGGCGTGCTGGACAACTGATGATACGGCCACGCGCCAGTACCTGCGAATGGAGGCATGCCGGCCAATTGCACTTGTGCGAACCCATCGCCGAACATGGTGCCCACGCCGGAAACAGGCAGGCAGGGATAGGCTTCGGTGGAAACGCCCAAGCTGAAGTCCACCGTGCTGCCATAGTTGACACCGCTGCACGGGATCCCGAAGGGATCATCGAGGCAGCGCACGCGCAGCACCGTGTAGCCCACGAGCGCGTGATCCGGAACGGTGAGCACGGTGTTGTGCGGGGTGAACGCCGCATTGATCTGCGCGTAGTCGATCATCTCGTCAGCATCATCGAAATCGCCGTCGTGGTTCCAATCGGCCCACACGATGAAATAATCGCTGGCGTACGGCCCGCTCACGATCTGCATCGCGTTGGTGGTGCCCCGCCGCAGGTGCGTGCCCAGGTCCATGCGGGATGTGTAGCCATGCACTGGCGTTGAAGCTTGCGTGTACGCCAGATCGCCAACGGTAACGGCGGATGCGTAGTCGCCATCGTGACCGCCGAACCAGCTGAGCGGAATGCACGGCAGCCCGTTCTGGATGAGCACGGTGTAGTCCTCCGTTTCGCCATAATTGTGGCTGGAGCACGGGGTGAAGCTGGCATCGTTGTACACGTTGCGCACGCGCATGCCCGTGTAGCCGGCCGCGGCATCCACCGGAATGGTCACCGAAACGCCGAAGGAATAGTAGGGGGCGTTGGTCTGGGCGTTCAGCACTTCCTCGCCAGGCTCGAATACAAGATCATGGTCGAAGTCGATCCACACCTTGTAGTGCTCGAACGCTCCGTTGGGCGGTTGGTACGGACCGCTCGTGAGGTTCAGGAAGTAGGAGTTCCCCGCGACCAGTTCCATGGCGAAAAGCACACCCTCGTAGCTCAAGTCCGTGTATCCCGTGCCGCCATTGTCACCAGAACCCTGGTAGTTGATGGTGCCGAACTGCACACCGTCGATCAGATCGCCATCGGCCGGGCCTACGGTGTAGCTGGGCGCGCAATACTGGTTCAGCAGCACCCGATCGCCACCCTTTGGCGCAGCGGTGAAGGGATGATGAGGCGCATGGCTGATACCGCCTTGGGCCGTGGCATTCACCAGCACAAGACTGAGCGTGGCTGTCAGGGAAAGTCGAGCGGTCGTGTAGCGCATGGCAGCAGTGGTCGTGTGGGCAAATCACCGCAGTTCGTTGCGCTCATGGCCTACCATCTTCATGCGAGGCGCACAACGGTCCAGGCGGAGGTACTTCGCGGAAATTTCCGTTCACATGCTCCGTCCATCCACCTTGGGCACGCTGGTCCTGGTCTCCGGCAGCCTGCTCGCCCAGCAATACACCATCTCCACCATCGCAGGCACGGGTGCACCGGGAAGCACGGGGAATGGCGCCCCTGCCACAAGCGCCACGGTCTACTACCCACAAGGTCTGGCCCTCGCTGCCGATGGCTCCTTGTATTTCGGTCAGCCTTCCGATCACACGGTCCGGATGGTAGATGCGGCATCGGGGAACATGGAGCATGTAGCGGGGATCGGCACCATTGGCTACAACGGCAACGGTGATCTCGCAGTAGATGCTGGTCTGGCGTACCCATTCGGCCTGTCCTTCACTGCAACGGGCGACCTGTTGATCGCTGAGCGCGATGCGCACCGGATACGGATGATCAGTGCTGCGGACGGAACGATATCCACCTTCGCTGGCACCATGAGCCCGGGCAACAACACGGAAGTGCCCGCGCTGTCCGCTGGATTGCATGCGCCCATGGGCGTGCGGGTGCGCTCGAACGGCGACCTGCTGCTCAGCGTGATCGGCAACAACTATGTGCGGTACATCGATGGCGATAGCATGTACCTGCATGCCTTCGCGGGCATTGGTTCGCCGGTGTACTCGGGCGACAACGGGCCAGCCACTTCCGCCGGGCTCAATCAGCCGTATGACATCGCCGAAGCATCCAATGGTGACGTGTACATATGCGACGTCAACAACGCGGTCATCCGGAAGGTGGATGCCATCAGCGGCAACATCACTACCGTCGCCGGGCTCGGTGCGGGCGCGGCGGCATACAACGGGGACGGCATTCCTGCCACGGAGGCCGCGTTGGGGCTGCCGTTCTGCATTGCGTTGGATGCCGAGGACAACCTGTACATCAGTGACATACAGCAAAGCCGGATCCGCCGGGTGGACGCCAACAGCGGGTTGATCGCCACCATCGCAGGAACGAACACGGCCGGCTTCAATGGGGACAACATCGCAGCCACTACGGCCCAGATCAACTCCCCGTGCGGTATGGTGATCGATGCGCAAGGCCGGATCCTCTTCGCCGATGCAGCCAACCATCGCATTCGCATGCTGACACCCGTGGATGACACGGACGTGAACGAATTGTCCGGAAGGAAGCCACTCTTTGCTTTTCCATCACCGGCGTCCGACCTGTTGCAGGTCCGTTCCGCATTGAAAGGTACGGTGGAACTCGTGGATGCACACGGAAGGGTAGTGCTGATCGGTGATCTGCGCACGGACCGGACAACGTTGTCCGTGGATGGCCTGCCTGCGGGACTCTACACCGTGCGCATGGTTGGCGCTGTTCCCATGCGGGTAGTTGTTCACTGATCGGTCCATTCAGCCTTCCTGAAGAGCCGGGCCGTATAGTCCAGCAATTCCGGACCACCGTGTGTGCCATGCCCCGGCACCACGATACGTGCCTTCGGATACGCCTTCTTCACGCGTTCCACCGTCGCTGACCAGGCGGTGGTATCCGCATCGCCCAAGTAGCCTTTACCAGCGTCCAATTCCTTGATCAGGCAGCCACCGAAAAGCACCTCTTCCTTCGCGAAGTAGCCCACCACGTTATCCTGAGTGTGTCCGGCGCCATGGAAGGTGGAAGTTGCGAACTCCGCGCCGAAATGTAGAACGAGCGTGGCCGAGAAGGCGTTCTGTGGTACTGCGGCACCCGCTCCTGTGGCAAGCTCGATGGTGCGCGTGTACGCGTAGGAGGGAATGCCATGTTGATGGAAGGCGTTCAAACCGCCCAGGCAGTCGTGGTGGAAATGCGTTGGAACGATCGCTTTGATCGTGCAGTCCAGCTCTTTCGTGATCCAGGCGATGAGCTCTTCGGAAGTACTGTCCTTCGTCGGCGTGTCGAAGATGATGACCTCCCTGCCATCCCGCACGACAAGACCATTGCAGGGTACTTTTCCGAAGTCCTCGGTCTGGTGGTAGGAGGTGTGGATGAAGGTGTTCTCCGATACTTGTGTGATGACCAGCGTACCCGTGTGATGGCGCTCGGCGGGAACGAACGGAGCGGATCCTTTGGTGTCGAGTGGGGGCGCACAACGCGATAGCAGCAGAACAAGTAACCAGAGGTGATGCAAGTACCGCATGGCGTATATGGGTCGGTTCCTCGTTCAGAATGTCCACACGGTGGTTCATCGCCGATAGCGCAACACCTCGCAAGTGTAGCGAGAACCGAGTACACCAGGGTTCAGCTCTTGAGTGCCAGCACGCCCATGCCTTCGTTGCATTGGCATCCAAGAAGAGAACCCTCGTATAGCCTGTCGCCCACGCCCCCGAATGCAAGGACCACGTCCGCATCAACGAGCTCCATCGGGCCAGCTGAGCGTAGCCGATGAACGTACCGGCTCGGTCAGCTCTGGCGAAATACCTTGAGCGTACCGCCGTAGGTGCTGACTGGATCAAGACCGGCGCTGGCGGGATCGGTCTCGCCTGAGCGATGCCGGTAGCGCGGGTGTTACTCTACGCCATCCACGACCGTGCCGTGATGACCGGGCAGATGATCGCCATCAAGCCGCCAAACAAAGATCGCCTCAGTACGAAGGCATTGCCAATAGGTCTCGCGCGGGGTGCGGCCAACGGCCGTTTCATCGCTCGTACAAGCGATTGATGGCCTCCGTGCGGCTGTGCACCTGCAGTTTGCCGTAGATGCCTCGGATGTAGGTGCGCACCGTTTCGATGCTCAGTTGCAATTTGTCCGCGATCTCCTTGTAGCGGTACCCTTCGGCCAGCAGTTGCACCAGTTCGTGCTCGCGGGCTGTCAGGCTTTCCACCAGCGCGGCGTTCACCTGTTTCTGCTGTACGCTGGCCACCACCATGCGTGCGATGGCGAGCGACATGGGCGAGCCGCCTGCGTGGATGTCGCGGATGGCCTGGGCGATCTCCTTGGGACTGGCCGTTTTCAGCAGGTAGCCCGTGGCGCCCGCCATCAGTGCATTGAAAAGGTTGGCATTGTCCTCGAAGATGGTGATCACCAGCCATTGCACGTTCGGGCGCCTGGGCTTGCACTGTGCAATGCACTGGATGCCGCTCTGGCCGGGCAAGTGCAGGTCAGACAGTACCACATCGAGCCCGTCCAGCCCCTCCGGTCGGCCCAGGAATGCCTCCGAGCTGGGGTAGCTGCCGCTCAGGTCCAGGTCACCTTCGGCCTGTACCGCCTGCTCGAATGCCTGCCGCATGTCGCGGTCGTCCTCTATGATGGCTACACGGATGGCCATGATGCGAAGGTAGCAGGGGTCATACCGGCCTGGCCTCCATGTTCGTGGGGGACATCGGCACCTGCAGTACGATCGTGCTGCCGTTGGGAGAGCTTTCGACACGGACCGTGCCACCCAGTTCCTCCGCGCGTTTGTGGAAGTTGTGCAGGCCGTTGCCGCGTTGGCTCGCGCGTTCCGGATCGAAGCCGTTACCGTTGTCGTTCACGGTGAGCATGAGGGCCTTCGTGGTGATCGACAACCCCACATCGATGTGATCCCCGGCACTGTGCTTGAACGCGTTGTTCACGGCCTCGCGCATGACCAGCAGCACGTTGCGCTTCACATCGGGGGGGAGTGTGGCGCGGGCCATGGAGGGGTCGAACCGGAGGTCCGATACCAGGCGCAGCGGAATCCCTTCCGCCTGCCTGCCCAAGGTGCTGCGGACGAAGGCCACGAAGGTGGCCACATCATCGTTGCGCGGATCCACCGTCCATACGATCTCTCCCAGTTCATGCACCAGTTCGCTGCTCGCCTGCGCGATGCGCTGCGCCTGCTCCCGATCGGTGCCGGGCATGTTCCGCAGCATCATGGTGATCTTGGTGAGGCCGCTGCCGATGCCGTCGTGCACATCGCGCGCGATCCGCAGGCGAACGTGCTCCAGTTCACGCTGACGCTCCAGTTCCTGCTCCTTGCTCCGGAGGCGTTGCGCCAGTACCTGCCTGGTGGCGAGGACCGCCGCCGCCAGGACCGCCACCAGCACGATCGCGCGGAACCACCACTGGGCCCACCACGCCGGAAGCACCTGCAGTTGCAAGGTGATCGTGGCGGTCGGCAGCATCGCGCTCTCGCTGCGCAGCTCCAGCAGGTGATCCCCCGCCTCCAGCGCGCCCAGGCTCACGGATCGCTGCGTGCCGAGCTCGACCCAGGGCTGGTCAGGATCACTGCCCCGTATCCGGTAGGCGTAGTGGAAGGCGTTCCCTTCGTACAGGGCCACGCGCCCGAACTGGAGGTTGAGCATGGCGGAGTCCGCAGGGAGTATGATCGTACCGCTCATCACCGCGGTTGCGGTACGATCGGTCCCACCGGCGATCACCTGGCGCCATACCAAGGGGGCATCCGTAAGCCGCACGCCGTGGTCCTTGGAGAACAGCACATACGGGTTGCCGCAGGCAAGGATGTCGCCGTTCGGCATCAAGGCCATCTGGCCGGTCAGGTGGCTGTTCACGCCGTGCTTCGCATCCAGGGTGTTGAGCAGGTCGGTGGCGGGATCCAGTAGGATCCCGCCCCGTTCCGAGGAGCACCACAGCCTGCCTTGCCGATCGCACAGGGCATGGAGGATCGCTGGCCTGCCGTATGGGCGCCAGGTGCGATCGATGGTCCAGCGGTCGTTGTGCCCGGGGTCGTGCAGGCGTGTGAGGCCGAAGCCGTATGCATGGAGCACCGGTTTGCCATCCGCCTGCACAACGACCCCTTCGATCTGCGCAAAGGCGGCCGGCGGCACCTCGGGTAAGGCCATGGCCCTCAACTCCAGGGTGCGCCGGTCCACCAGTTCCGGAGGCGCATTGCGGTGGGCCACGATCAGCCGGTCCTCATCCAGCACGGCCATGCCGATGGCATCTTGGCCTCGGGCCTCGGTGTAGCGTTGTTCGCGCGTGCCGGCGGCCATGCGCATGATGTGCTGCTCTGCGAATAGGGCCCACAGGTGGTCCCTGTCGTCCACCAGCAAGTCTGTCACTGGGGCCCGCGGTGAGCGCAGCATGGTCTGGTCCAGGGCCACGGGATCCACGGTGCGCGTACCTGGCCGGTGGCGCATCAGGCCACGGGTGGTGCCCAGCCAGATCACGCTGTCACGTGTCTGAACGATCTGAAAGGCCTCGTAGGGCAGGCTGTCCGCTGGCAGCGGGATGGCATAGCGCAGGCTGCCGTCCGGTGCCAACCGCATGAGCTTCCGGTCCCGGTAGAAGCGGACGGCCCAATAGCCGTCGCCGTCCAATGCACCGATCGCATGCACACTGCTCAAGCCCAATTCGTGCCCGAGTGCCTTCACCGTCGCAGGCGCTGGCCGTTCACTCCAGACCTGTGCGAACCCGCCGATCAACAGGCTGCCATCGCGGGTCCGGTGCACGCTCCGCACAGGGTCTCCCAGGGATTCGGTCCGGAATGTGGACCCTTCAGGCCGCACTTCCAATACCTGGAGCGCATCGTCCATGGCCACGTACCAGTGTACCGTATCCACCTGTGCCATGGAAAGCGCCACATTGTGCAGGTCGCTCAGTGGTTCGCGCGCCACATGGGTGGTGAAGGTGTGCGTGCGGCGGTTGAACGCGATCAGCCCCAGGCCCCACGTGTTCACCCACAGTAACTCCTGGTGGAAGCGGTCTGGTTGCAGGTCCAGGAGGAGCGTCTTCGGTGGAGCTTCCTTGCCGAACGGCCTGCACGGGAACACCTCTTCGCGCTGTTCCTGTGGGATCCAGTGGCGCACGGCCATGCGATCCACGTACCAGAGCGAGCTGTCAGGCGCCTCCCAGCCGCCGCCAGCGCGCACCAGTGCCGGGGTTCCGCTGGTGGGCACAGGCCGGTACACGGAATCACCCGGCGCCCATTTGTACAGACCGGCCGTGCCGCAAAAGGCCCAATGTCCTATGTGTGATCCGGTGAGGTGGAGCGGCTCCAGATGCACTTCCTTGCCGTGTTGGAGAAAGGGTACGCGCCAGCGCCTGCCGGTGTGCGTATGCACCGCCAGTACGCCGCCTGAGGTGGCCGCCCACAACATGCCATCGTCTGCGGGGAGCAGGTCCAGGATGTTGTCATGGGGGAGCGAATGCTCCTCCAATGGGTCGCTGACATAGGTTTCGGTGGCAGCGCCATCGAAGCGCAACAGGCCGCCGTCCGTACCGATCCATAGCGCGCCGAGGTCGTCCTGCGCCAGGCAGTTCGCGTACATCCCATGGAGGCTGGGCACATCGAGCGGCACCGCGTACTGGCCTTGGGCCCATGCGGCCAGCAGCGCGAGGCGCGCCATGCCCGCCAACCGTAGCGCTGCACCATGCGGACGCATGATGCGGGCGGGCCTGTCGTGAACCATGCGCACAAGGTAGCCCGGGAGCAGCCTGATCGGCAGGCTGCCCAGTGCCTGGTCAGCGGGCGATCATCACCGGTGCGGCGATGGCCCTCGAGGGCGTGGACACCCGGATGTGATAGGTCCCGTTGGGTCGCTGCGAGAGGTCGATGGGGTCCGCACCCACGAGCTGCGCGGGCGAGAGCTCCATCACCACGGCACCGAGCGCATTGTGCACAGTGGCGGACGTATGCGGCGGAAGGCTGGTCCACCGCAGCGCGAAGTGACCATCGTTGGGGTTCGGGTACGCATGCAAGGCGTGTGTGTTGCCACGGAGGCCGGGCACACCGGTGTCGTCGATGCAAATGCCGTTCACGGCCACGGGCGTCGACTTGTCCAGGATCGTTCCATCGCCCAACTGTCCCGAGTTATTGTTGCCCCAGGCCCAGGCCGTACCATCCTCCTTCAAGGCGATGGTGTGGCTTTCGCCGCAGCTCACCGCCACCACATCAGCGATGCTGGTCACCTGAGTGGGCACGAGGATGTTGTTGTTGTTGCTGCCGAGGCCGAGCTGACCTTTCAGGTTGTAGCCCCAGGCCCACAGCGTTCCATCGTTCCTTACGGCCAGGGTGTGCCCGAAACCGTTCTGCTGCGCAATGGCCGTCATGTTGCTCAAACCTGGCACCGGCGCCGGGGTGTTGCGCTCGGTGGTGGTGCCATCGCCCAGCTGGCCAAATAGATTGTAGCCCCAGGTCCACACACTCCCATCGGCGCACAGCGCGACCGTGTGTGCGTAACGCGAGGAGGAGAGGGCCACCACGGAGTCGATCCCCAGGGCTTGCACGGGCGTGCTGCAAATGGTGGGCGCGCCAGGGCCGGCACCAAGCTGGCCGCGGTCGTTCAGGCCGTAGCCCCACACCGTGCCGTCGGATGCGATGGCAAGCAGGTTGCCGAACCCGGCGGCGATGGCGACAAGGTCCGTAATGCCGACCTGCACCGGTACCAAGGAGCCGCTACCGGTGCTGCCGATGCCGAGCTGGCCGTAGTTGTTTTGGCCCCAGGCCCATGCCGTGCCATCCGCACGCAGGGCAACGGAGAACATATCGCCAGCGGCGATCGCCACAACGTTGTCCAGGCCGGTGACCTGCACGGGTATGGTGCTCCAGTCGGTGGTGCCGTTGCCCAGTGCACCAAAGTCGTTGCGTCCCCAGCACCAAACGGTGGAATCCGTCGCCAAGGCAACGGTGTGCCCGAGGCCGCCGGCCACTTCCCGCACGCTTAGCGACCCGTAAACCGGTGTGCCGGTCGAGTGTGCTTGGATCGTGCTGTCGCCCAGTTGTCCGTAGGAATTGTTGCCCCAGGTGCGCAGTTCGCCGTCGTTGCAGATGAACGCACTGCAATTTGCACCGGCCCCGATGGATTGGGCGGTGGTGGCATTGCTGGTCGAACATGCCAGCATCAGGGCAAGCAGGTGGTGGAGGGTAGGTGTTGTGCGCATGCGGACCAGAGGAATTGATCGATGGTTACGCGACAAAGCAGCGGAAACGTAGGCCTAGCCGAAATACCATGAAAGTAGAGTGGGCCACGCTTCGGTCCTTGGTAGGATGCGCCCAGATCCACCCGGCCGACCACATGCGCACAGCGCGATGCCGACCGGTCCATATGTGGCCGTGATGAACCGGAATCGCCGTACAGAGACCGTGTTGCCCACTCTCCTACATTTGAACCGATGGCAACCAAGAAAAAGTCCCTCGACTGGTCCCTCGCCCCCGCACCCGAGAGCAAGGACCACGTCAAGATCAACGAGCAGTACGAGCTCTTCATCGGCGGCAAGTGGGTGAAGCCGAAGTCCGGCAAGTACTTCGACACCATCAACCCCGCCAACGAGCAGAAGCTCGC